>JBILYW010000103.1:0-8337 GCA_044377555.1 Pseudomonas sp. | reverse complement strand
CGTGCAAAGACTCGGCCCCGAGCCGATAAATCGTTATCATGCGCGACACTTTTCGCCCCTCCCACGAGTACCCGACCCTGCTTATGGATACCCTCGCCAAACTGCGCGCCGGCCAATTGGCGGGCCTCGAACGCCTTGATCTGTCGTGCGGGCTGACCGAGTTCCCCACCGAGATTTTTCAGTTGGCCGACTCGCTGCAAATCCTCAACCTGAGCGGTAACGCTTTGAGCAGCCTGCCCGACGACCTGCATCGCCTGACCCATTTACGCATCCTGTTTTGCTCGGACAACCAGTTCACCGAGCTGCCAGCATGCCTTGGTCAATGCGCGCAGCTCAGCATGATCGGCTTCAAGGCCAACCGGATCGAGAGCGTACCCGGCGCGGCATTACCCCCCTTGCTGCGCTGGCTGATCCTGACTGACAACTGCATCGGGCAATTGCCCGAGGAACTGGGCCAGCGCCCCCTGCTGCAAAAGCTGATGCTGGCCGGGAACCGCTTGCAGCAACTGCCCCGCAGCCTGGTCAACTGCGAACGTCTGGAGCTGATCCGGCTGGCAGCCAACCGTTTCACCGAGCTGCCGGACACCCTTTTGGCATTGCCGGGCCTGAGCTGGCTGGCTTACGCCGGCAACCCGCTGCGTGAAGATGCCAGCGCTCAGCGTGCAGCCGACACCACGCCGAACATTGACTGGTCGCAGCTAGAGCTTGAACACACGTTGGGCGAAGGCGCCTCCGGGATCATTTATCAAGCGCGCTGGAGCGCCCCCGGTCAGCCTGTGCAGTCGGTGGCGGTAAAACTGTACAAGGGCAGCATTACCAGCGACGGCTCGCCGCTCAATGAAATGAACGCCTGTATCGCTGCCGGTCAGCACCCCAACCTGATCAAGGTCCTGGGGCGTGTGGTGGGCCACCCTGACCACCAGGCCGCGCTGGTCATGGAGCTGATCGACCCGTCGTTTATCAACCTTGCCGCCCTGCCCAGCTTCGACACCTGCAGCCGCGACGTGTACGCCCACAGCACGCGATTCACCGCTGACAGCGCCTTGCGCATCGCACGGGGCATCGCCTCGGCGGCTGGCCACCTGCACGCGCAGGGCATCTGTCATGGCGACTTGTACGGGCACAATATTTTGTTTAATGCCCGGGGCGAATGCCTGCTGGGGGATTTTGGCGCTGCGTGCTTCCATGCCACCGACGACAGCCCGCACAGCCGTGCGCTGCAACGCATCGAAGTGCGTGCGTTCGGGATTTTACTGGGGGAGTTGCTGGAGCGGATCGACTCAGGCCTGAGCGATCAACAGCGCAGTGAGCTGTACGATTTGCAGCAGCGCTGCATTCAGCCCGATGTACTGGCGCGGCCGGACTTTGCCCGGATCAGCCAGGAGCTGGCATGAAAATCTGTAGCCGCTGACGAGGAACGAAGGCCCTTCAAATGCAGGGCCTTCTACGCAACCCTCGCAGCCTCGCTACGCTCCTCAGCGGCTACAGAGCCCACATAAAACGTCTTAAGCCAACGCTACAAACATGTCCTGCACGTCGTCCTGCTCTTCCAGCTTGGCCAGGAATTCCTGAACCTCGGCCATCTGCTCGTCAGTCAAACCGCTTACCGGGTTTTTCGGCTGGTAGCCCAGCTTGGCCGACAGCACGGTGAAGCCTTGCTCCGGCAGGGCTTTTTGCACGGCGTCCAGGTCAGTCGGCTCGGTGATGAACAAGGTCGTGCCTTCTTCCTCACCTTCTTCGAAGTCCTGGGCACCGGCTTCAATCGCGGCCATTTCCGGATCGGCGTCCGGGGTGTCCGGCTTGGCTTCGATCATGCCCACATGGTTGAAATCCCATGCCACCGAACCCGAAGCACCCAGCTGGCCCTTGCGGAAGGCAACGCGGATTTCAGCCACAGTGCGGTTGATGTTGTCTGTCAGGCACTCAATGATCAGCGGTACCTGATGGGGAGCAAAACCTTCGTAGGTAACACGATGGTATTGCACGGCCTCGGTACCGATACCGGCGCCTTTATTGATTGCGCGCTTGATGGTGTCAGCCGGCATCGAGGCTTTCTTGGCCTGCTCGTAGACCAGGCGCAAGTGCGAGTTCATGTCCGGGTCGGCGCCATTTCGGGCCGCAACCGTCAGTTCCTTGGCCAGCTTGCCAAAAATCTTGCCGCGGCTGTTGGCGGCGTCCGCTTTATGTTTAACCTTCCACTGTGCGCCCATTGCTTGCTCTCTCAATCTGGTGTGTCGCGGCCTGGCGGCCGTCGAATGGGCGCAAGTTTATACGGCAAGAAGTCGGCAATCGACCAAAAAATCCAATCCGGGCCTGCTTAACCCTTATCCGCCTTGCCCGCAGCGGCCGCAAATTTGGCCAGACGCACATCCAGATGCCGGGGCCGGTGACCATGATCCTCGGCCCGCTCCTTGCGCCGAATCGCGTTGCGCACCATCAACGAGCCCAGGTAACGAATGGGTTCGGGCGGGAAATACCCCAGCGGCCCGTTGACCAGCGGCGAACGTGTCCAGTCATTGGCCTGGCGCTGTACCAGCGACGCCAGGATCTGACCGCCCATATGACACGGCCCGACCCCGCTGCCCGAATAGCCAAAGCCATAAAACACATTGCCGTGGCTGCTCATCTGACCGAAAAACGGCAAGCCGGTGACCGAGCGATCGGAAGGCCCGTTCCAGGTCGCCTCCACGGCAACCCCGGCGAAGGCCGGGAAAAACTGCTCCAGGCTTTGGCGCAATAGCCCGGCATAGGGCGAAGGCTGATCGAATACCGGCAACATGCGACCGCCAAAGGCAAAGGTATTGCCGCCCTTGCCCAGCATGATTCGCCCGTCCGGGGTGTTGTGGTAGTAGTGCACGAAAATGCGTGAATCGAGCACGGTGACGCCGCTGGTCAGGCCGATTTCTTCGAGCAGGTCCGGACGCGGCTCGGTAATCAGCATATCGCTGGACACAATCGCCACACTGCGCCCGAACTGCGGGAACGCCCGGGCCATCCAGGCATTCATCGCCAACACCACACGGTCGGCGCGAATGCTCCCGGCAGGTGTGCGGATCAGCGCCGTGGCGCCCTCCTCCAGCCCGGTCATGGGGGTGTTTTCGTAAATCTTCACGCCCAGCTGCAACGCAACCCGGCGCAGCCCGCGCACCAGCTTGCCTGGCTGCACACTGGCGGCTGCCGGTGAAAACCAGCCCTCCACATGCTGGGCCGAACCGGCCCGGCGCTGTACCTCTTCAACCGGCAATTTGTTGAACGAGTTGATGGATTGACGCTCCAGCGCCGCTATCACGCCGTCGGTCGAACCGACCTGGGCCTGATTGGTGGCGGTGTACAGCGTGCCATCCAGGCGATAGTCGGCGTCCACCCCGTACTTTTCACAGAACGCGCCGATCGCATAAATGCTCTGTTCCGAAGCCTTGACCAGCCGCACCGCCTCCTCCACCCCGAACAACCGTTCAAGGGTGAAGTACTTGGCCGACCACGACAGCGCGCAGCCGCCGTTGCGCCCGCTGGCACCGGCGCCACAGATGTCGGCTTCAATCAGCACCACGTCCAGCTCGGGGTTTTGCTCCTTGAGCATGATCGCGGTCCACAGCCCCGTGTAGCCGCCACCTACGATGCAGACGTTGGCGCGGGTGTCACCGTTCAGGGTTTCGCAAGGTTCAGCGTTTTCCAGCGCAAGCGCCTGTTCCAGCCAAAAAGGTCGCATGGATCGTTCTCCCACTCAGGTGCGCAAAGGTTTGATCAATAACGGGTGATTGGGCACAAATGCACATTCGCGCCTGTAACCGTCAGGACGGCTGTTCCAGTACGGGATCAGCACCAGGGCCGAGAAAAGCGCGCAGCAGGAAAACACGATAAATACCGTGACCGTGTCGAAATACCCCGGCAGCAAGCCGCCAAGCACCGCGCCAACGGAGCCGCAGCCGTTCACAAAGCCCGCCGCCGTGGCGCCGGCTTTGGCCGTGCCGAAATCAATCGCCGCCGCGCCACAAATCATCGAGTCCGGCCCATACAGGGTCAGCCCCATCACAAACAGCAGCGCTACCACGATCAACACGCTGCCGGACTGCAAGGCGCCCATAAAGAAGGCCAGCGAGATGGTCAGCGCCAGCAGGCTCAAAATGCAGGCCGGCATGCGTCGGGCACCGAAGATTTTGTCCGACGCCACGCCAATCATCACCGGGCCCAATAAACCGGCCAGCTCAAACGCTGTCGGAATAATCGCCGCACCCACCTTGCCCACTTGTGGCATTTGTTCGAAAACGATCACCGGTCCCCACAGCAAAATCGCGTAGCGCGCAGGCTTGAGCATGAAATACGCCAGCCCCAGGATCAGCACCGTTCGATTGCGCATGATTTCGCGCAACGGCGCCCAAAAGCCGAGTTTCTTTTCAGCCTCGATCTCTTCGGCGCTCATCTGGGGTTCAGGCTCGACCGCCGGCAAGCCAACGTCTTCAGGCTTGTTGCGCTGGAAGATAAAAAACAGCACGGCCGTCACCGCGACTACCGCGGCACTGGAAATAAACGCCGCGTGCCAACTGCCGATCAACGTGTACGCCCACCAGCCGGCAAACGGCGAAGCCACCAGGCCGCCAAAGGCATAGCTCGAGCTCCACAATCCCAGCACTTGGCCACGTTGTTTTGCCGGAAAAAAACTGCCTATGTTTTTGCACAAGGCAGCCCAGCCCGTTGATTGCGCCAACCCCTGAATCAGCATGCAGGTGGCGAATATCGGCAAGGTGGCAAACGTACCCATCACCAGAGCGGCCAAGGCCGAAATGATCAAACCGCCCAGCACCACCACCCTGGGGCCATAGCGGTCGGCGAGAATGCCCCAGGTAAACTGTCCGACTGCATACGCGGCCAGATAGATGGCATCCAGGTTGGCCATCGCCATCTTGTCCATATGGAAAGTCGGGTCTTCACCGATCCCCAGCTTTGCCACGGAAAATGCTTTTCGGGTGAAATAGAAGGCCGCGTAGGCCAGCCAAGTGATGGCAAAAATCTGCACGCGCCAACGCTTGATGGTGCCAATGTGCTTATTCATGTTGGGTCTGACCTCAGGTGTGGAATGTGCCGGCAGAATCAGAAAAGAACGCCTGTTTTTTTTATTGTGTTGAGCACTTCAATACCGCCCTTCAGACAAGGACGGCATTAATCAGACATGCCACGACGACCCCGTTTTTATTGGGTTTCAGGATCGCGCAGAGGCGTGTCACAACCCGGCGCTATCGAGGACATAACGCCAGGCCGAGATCGATAGAAACAATTACTGACTAATAGGTAAAATCGATTTATCGTATTTCAATCATAAGCTCAGCTTGTAAGAGGTTGCCCGGTGTCGGTTTCCCACGCGCAGTTGAAGGCCTTTCACGCGGTTGCCGTACACGGCAGTTTCACCCGCGCCGCCGAGCGGCTTTTCTTAAGTCAGCCGGCAATCTCTGATCAGGTACGCAAGCTCGAAGAACGTTTCGGCGTCTTGCTGTTCCATCGCAACAAGCGTTCGGTGCGCCTGACCGATCTGGGCGAGCGCCTGCTGGGCATTACCCAGCGCTTGTTTGGGGTGCAAGCTGAGGCCCAGGAGTTATTGCAGGACTCCCAGGCGCTGCAAACTGGCAGCCTGGTTCTGGCTGTAGACGCGCCCGTTCACGTCTTGCCCCAAATTGCCCGCTTCTGCGAGCGCTACCCCGGTATCAGCGTAAAAATCGAAACCGGTAACACCGACGAGTCCCTGTCGCGCTTATTCAACTATCAGGCTGATCTGGCGCTGCTGGGACGAGACGTCAATGACGAACGGTTGTTCAGTGTGCCCTTGCGCAGCGATCCGATGGTGGCATTTGTCGCGCAAACCCACCCGTGGGCCAGCCGCGACTCCATTTGCCTGGCCGACCTGGATGACACACCGCTGGTGCTGCGCGAAGTGGGCTCCGTGACCCGGCAAACCCTTGAAGAAGAAATGAGCCGGGCAGGCTTGCGCATACGCGCCGCGATCCAGGTTGAGGGGCGCGAAGCGGCGCGTGAAGCGGTGGTGGTCGGGATTGGCGTGGGCGTGGTGTCGGCGGCAGAGTTCGGTTCAGACTCGCGGGTGATTGCCCTGCCCATCACCGACTGCAAAAGACGCCTGACCGAAACCCTCGTGTGCCTGCGCGAGCAAAGCACACGCCGGGTAGTGGCGACGTTTTTGGAGATTGTGCGGGAGAGTTTGTAAGGCCACTGGCATTCAAATGTGGGAGCGGGCTTGCTCGCGATGGGATCAGCGCGGTTTACCTGATACACCGCAGCGATACCATCGCGAGCAAGCCCGCTCCACAGGGTTACGACATTTCTACGGCGCCAGCTCCATAAACGCCTTGATCAGCCGCAACTCGGCGCGGCGCTCCATGCAACCGAGCATGTGGCGGTTGATCAGCCCGGCACCGTTGATCGGTACCGTACGGACACGGGGGTCATGGCTGACCTCTACCGACGAGACGACGCCCACCCCGAGCTGTGCGGCGACCGCCTCGGTAACGGCCTCACGACTGTCCAGTTCCAGCAGCACGCGCGGGGTGACCCCGGCCAGCCCGCACGCGGCATCGAAGGTCCGGCGGGTAATCGACGTCGGCTCACGCAACACCATGATCACCTGATCCAGTTGCTCAATCCCGATGCCGTCTGCCAGGTCCAGCCACGGATGACTGGCCGGCACCAGTGCGCAAATCCGCGACTCGTTGAGTGGCCGCAAGGTCAGACCTTTGCGCGGTTCAATTTCGGTCAGCACGGCCACATCCACATGCTCTGACAACAATGCCGCCAGGGTTTCCTGGGCATTGCCCAAACGCAGATTCACCGTAATCCCCGGGTAGCGCGCCCGCAGGCTGGCCAGCATCGGCATGACCTGATGCGGGCCATCGGCCGCCACTTCCAGGCGCCCGGTCAGCAACTGCCGATGGGCCTCCAGCAGGACCTGCGCCTCATCCACCAGACCGAACATGGCGCGAGTAATGGCCGCCAGCTTGATGCCCTCCTGCGTCAACTCCACACGCCGGGCCGTACGCCGCAGCAAGGTGATCTGGTAGTGCTCTTCAAGGGTCTTGATATGCCCGGTGACCGCCGGCTGGCTGATAAACAGGCGAGCCGCCGCCCGGGTAAAACTGCCTTCGCGGGCCACGGCATCAAAGGCGCGGAGCTGGAATAAATTCATCTATAAGCCTCACTGATGGCTGGCATAACAACAAACAATTTGATTGATAGCAACTCAAACTGCAATTTATGCCGTGTATCCAGTACATCCCAACGCTTGTGAGGAAACCAGAATGAGTACTGCCGCACCGATCCTGCTGACCCCTGGCCCACTGACCACCTCGCAGCGCACCCGACAGGCGATGATGGTCGACTGGGGTTCATGGGATGACAGCTTCAACCAGTTGACTGCCAGCCTGTGCGAGCAACTGCTGGCCATTATCAATGGCGGTACCAGCCATCACTGCGTGCCACTACAAGGCAGCGGCACCTTCGCTGTCGAGGCCGCCATCGGCACCCTGGTGCCACGGGACGGCAATGTGCTGGTGCTGATCAACGGCGCGTACGGCAAACGCCTGGCCAGGATCTGTGAAGTACTGGGCCGGCGCTTCAGCACCTTTGAAACGGCTGAAGATGAGCCGACGACGGCCGCTGATGTCGACCGTCTGCTGCAGGCTGACCCGAGCATCACCCATGTGGCGCTGATTCACTGCGAAACCAGCACCGGCATCCTTAATCCGCTGCCCGAAATTGCAGCGGTCATTGCCCGGCACGGCAAGCGTCTGATCATCGACGCCATGAGTTCCTTCGGTGCCCTGCCTGTGGACGCACAGCAAGTGCCGTTTGACGCACTGATCGCCGCCTCCGGCAAATGCCTGGAAGGTGTACCGGGTATGGGGTTTGTCTTCGCCCGCAAAGAGGCACTGGCCAACGCCGCCGGCAACAGCCACTCACTGGCGATGGACCTTTACGACCAGCACACCTACATGGCCAAGACCGGGCAATGGCGCTTCACCCCGCCCACCCACGTGGTCGCCGCGTTGCACGAGGCCCTGCTGCAATACAACGAAGAAGGCGGCCTGCCGGCACGCCACCAGCGCTACGCCAACAATTGCCGGGCACTGCTCAACGGCATGGCCACACTGGGCATTCGCAGCTTCCTGCCCGAGGCTATTCAAGCGCCGATTATCGTCACCTTCCATGCGCCGAAAGACCCGCGCTACCAGTTCAAGGAGTTCTACGAACGCGTCAAGGCCAAAGGTTTCATCCTGTATCCGGGCAAATTGACCCAGGTCGAAACCTTCCGCGTGGGCTGCATCGGCCACGTCAACC
>JBILYW010000618.1:0-2707 GCA_044377555.1 Pseudomonas sp. | reverse complement strand
CTCTTTACCTGTGTTGCCGCCACAGCATTGATCGCCATGACACTGAGCAACACACCTACAACACTCAACAACGCGCGAAAGCGCATACCAAACCCCATCATTATTTGAATTCCAATGCCAACGCGACACACCACGACTCGCCACGCGATCCCTGGGGCAATAACTGCAGCGAGCGCCCGGCGTCAAGCGGGCTAATGGTAATGGTCAGGTCAGGCTTTGGCAAAAAGCCTGAGCCTCTGTTCGGCCACTCGATCAGGCATAGCGCCTCGCCATCGAAGTAATCGCGAATCCCCATGTATTCCAGCTCTTCAGGGTCCTCCAGACGATAGAGGTCGAAATGAAACGCCCGGACATCACCGATTTCGTAAGGCTCTACCAATGTAAATGTAGGACTTTTTACAGAGCCCACATGCCCAAGGCCGCGAATAATGCCTCGTGACAGGGTGGTTTTACCCGCGCCCAAGTTCCCTTCAAGAAAAATCACCCCATGTCCTTGGGTGATTCGAGCCAACTGCCCGCCAAAAGCGACCATGGCCTCTTCATCAGCCAGTTGCAGTGTTAATTCAGACACGGTGCTTGCTCCTCCAACAACTGACGAATGGCTGGAATCAAATCACTGGCCGCCAGCCCACGGCCCAATTGTCCTTGTTGTTCACCGGCGCGGGCATGCAGCCACACAGCCAGACACGCCGCCTCGAAGGCGCTCATGCCCTGCGCCAGCAATGCGCCGATCACGCCTGCCAGCACATCACCCAGACCGGCCGTAGCCATGGCCGGATGACCTTGATTACAAATGGCCAATTGGCCATCCAGCCCTGCAACCAGAGTGCCTGCTCCTTTTAAAACGCAGACCACTGAGTATTTTTTAACCAGAGCCCGGGCCGCTGCCGGGCGATCGCCCTGAACTTGCTCGGTGCTGATGCCCAATAACCGCGCAGCTTCGCCCGGATGCGGGGTAATCACGGAGCCCCGCGCCAGCTCAACGCCAGCGTTGGACAACAGATTCAAAGCATCGGCATCCCACACCTGCGGCATTTTTGCCTGCGCGGCGGCCGACAACAGACTACGCCCCCAAGGCGCCAGCCCCAAACCCGGCCCCACTACGAGCACCGAGGCTTGTGCCAAAACCCCCATCAACTGGTTGGCCGACAGCACGCCCAGGGTCATCACCTCGGGCACCCGCACCAACGCGGCGGCCACGTGCTCGGGGCGAGTGGCCAGCGACACCAGCCCTGCACCACAGCGCAGGGCTGCATGGGCACTCAAGGTGATTGAACCGCCAAACCCGCGGTCGCCACCCACCAGCAGCACGTGCCCGAACTGGCCTTTATGGGCCCTTGGGTCACGGCCAGGCAGTCGCGGCAGCTCATCTGCGAGAAGGGGTTTGGGTTCAGCAAACAGGTGTTTGGTCTGCGGCATGCGTGTCGGGCTCCGATGTCTGGCAGAATTATACGCATCTCAGCCCCGGTTTCTCTTGCCTCATGCCTGCTATTACTGCCGACCTCCCCGCTCTCGCTCAGTCCATCAAGGAATGGGGCCGCGAGTTGGGCTTTCAACAAGTGGCCATTACCGGCCTCGACCTGGGAGAACACGAGCACCATCTGCAGCGCTGGCTTGATGCCGGCTACCACGGCGACATGGAGTACATGGGCGCTCACGGCAGCAAGCGCTCACACCCTGACGAGCTGGTGCCCGGTACATTGCGCGTGGTTTCCCTGCGCATGGACTACCTGCCCGGCGACACCCACATGGCGCAATTGCTGGCCCAACCCGAAAAAGCCTATATCTCGCGTTACGCCCTGGGCCGCGATTATCACAAGCTGATCCGCAAGCGCGTGCAGCAACTGGCCGACCGCATCCAGGCCGACATCGGTCCGTTTGGCTTTCGCGCTTTTGTCGACAGCGCCCCGGTGCTGGAAAAAGCCATCGCCCAACAGGCCGGGCTGGGCTGGATAGGTAAAAACACCCTGGTGCTCAATCGCAAGGCGGGCAGCTACTTCTTCTTGAGCGAGTTGTTTGTCGATATACCGCTGCCGGTCGACCCGCCTCACGAGACCGAGCACTGCGGGCGCTGCACCGCGTGCCTGGACATTTGCCCCACCAATGCCTTTGTCGGGCCCTATGTGCTGGATGCGCGGCGCTGCATTTCGTACCTGACCATCGAATTGAAAACCGCGATCCCCGAAGACTTGCGCCCGCTGATTGGCAATCGGGTGTTCGGTTGCGACGACTGCCAGATCGTCTGCCCCTGGAACCGCTTCGCCCGCACCACCGCCGAAGGCGACTTCAAGCCACGGCACAACCTGGACAACGCCGGGCTGGCCGAACTGTTCATGTGGGATGAGGACAAGTTTTTGAGCAGCACCGAAGGTTCGCCCTTGCGCCGCGCCGGGTACGAGCGCTGGCTGCGCAACCTGGCCGTGGGCCTGGGCAATGCGCCTTCAACGATCCCGGTGCTGGAAGCGCTGAAGGCGCGGCGTGAGTATCCATCGGAGTTGGTGCAGGAGCATGTGGAGTGGGCGCTGAAACAGCATGCCCAACGTGCATAAAACAAAACCCTGCGGGAGCGGGCTTGCTCGCGATGCAGGCGACTCGGTGCAGCTGATTTCACCGAGGTGATGCCATCGCGAGCAAGCCCGCTCCCACCCCTTCTGCACCCCAGGCTTAATGCTCGTCGTTGTAAACGAACTTGGGCATTTCCCAGTTA
>JBILYW010000617.1:0-2711 GCA_044377555.1 Pseudomonas sp. | reverse complement strand
GCTGGCGATATCGGCGGCGAGCTCACCAGCAACCCGATCGTGCGTAAACTGTCCTTCACCGGCTCGACCGAAATTGGTCGTCAGCTGATGGCCGAATGCGCCAAAGACATCAAGAAAGTGTCGCTGGAACTGGGCGGCAATGCTCCGTTCATCGTGTTCGACGACGCGGACCTCGATAAGGCCGTCGAAGGCGCGATCATTTCCAAATTCCGCAACAACGGCCAGACCTGCGTCTGTGCCAACCGCCTGTACATTCAGGATTCGGTGTACGACGCGTTTGCCGAAAAACTGAAGGTGGCCGTGGCCAAGCTGAAGATCGGTAACGGTCTGGACGAAGGCACCACCACAGGCCCCCTGATCGACGACAAGGCCGTAGCCAAGGTCAAGGAGCACATCGCTGACGCAGTGAGCAAAGGCGCGACCCTGCTTACCGGCGGCAACAGCCTGGAAGGCAGCTTCTTCGAGCCGACCATTCTGGTAAACGTACCGAAAAACGCTGCTGTGGCGAAGGAAGAAACCTTCGGCCCGCTGGCGCCGCTGTTCCGCTTCAAAGACGAAGCTGAAGTGATCGCAATGGCCAACGACACCGAGTTCGGCCTGGCGTCGTACTTCTATGCCCGTGACCTGAGCCGTGTATTCCGCGTGGCTGAAGCTCTGGAATACGGCATGGTGGGCGTCAACACCGGCCTGATCTCCAACGAAGTTGCGCCGTTTGGTGGCATCAAGGCTTCGGGCCTGGGCCGTGAAGGCTCCAAGTACGGCATTGAAGACTACCTGGAAATCAAATATCTCTGCCTGGGCATCTAAACCCGGCGGGTGGTTCAAGCAGAGGGGGCACGAGAGCGATGCTCCACCTGCGTTTCAAACTGTTAATTTTTGTGGCCGGGAGCGCCATGCCAGTCGATCATCGCATGCTGGCCTGTTGTCTTCCCGGCGCGTCAGCCTTGAACCACGCCGCTTGATGAGCGGCGAATGAGGAACACCATGAGCAACAAGACCAACGCATCCCTGATGAAACGCCGTGAAGCTGCTGTCCCGCGCGGTGTTGGCCAGATTCACCCGATCTTTGCCGAATCGGCGAAGAACGCCACCGTAACCGACGTGGAAGGTCGTGAATTTATCGACTTCGCGGGCGGTATCGCGGTACTGAACACCGGTCACCTGCACCCGAAAATCATTGCCGCCGTGCAAGAGCAACTGACCAAGCTGACCCACACCTGCTTTCAGGTTCTGGCTTACGAGCCTTACGTTGAGCTGTGCGAAAAGATCAACGCCAAGGTGCCAGGCAATTTCGACAAGAAAACCCTGCTGGTCACCACCGGTTCCGAAGCCGTTGAAAACGCCGTGAAAATCGCCCGAGCGGCCACCGGCCGTGCTGGCGTGATCGCTTTCACCGGCGCCTACCATGGTCGCACCATGATGACCCTGGGGCTGACCGGTAAAGTCGTTCCGTACTCGGCAGGCATGGGCCTGATGCCAGGCGGCATCTTCCGCGCCCTGTTCCCGTGCGAACTGCATGGCATCACGGCTGACGATTCCATCGCCAGCATCGAGCGCATCTTCAAGAACGACGCCGAGCCTAAAGACATTGCGGCCATCATCATCGAGCCGGTACAGGGCGAGGGCGGTTTCTACGTGGCGCCGAAGGCCTTTATGGCCCGCCTGCGCGAACTGTGTGACAAGCACGGCATCTTGCTGATCGCGGACGAAGTACAGACCGGCGCAGGCCGTACCGGTACTTTCTTTGCCATGGAACAGATGGGCGTGACTGCCGACCTGACCACCTTCGCCAAATCCATCGCTGGCGGCTTTCCGCTGGCCGGTGTGTGCGGCAAGGCCGAGTACATGGACGCCATTGCTCCAGGCGGCCTGGGCGGCACCTATGCCGGCAGCCCGATTGCTTGTGCGGCTGCGCTGGCAGTGCTTGAGGTGTTTGAAGAAGAGCACTTGCTGGATCGCTGCAAGCAAGTGGGCGAGCGTCTGGTCACTGGCCTCAAGGCCATCCAGGCCAAGTACCCGGTTATCGGTGACGTACGTGCCCTGGGCGCGATGATTGCGGTCGAGCTGTTCGAAGGCGGCGACTCGCACAAACCTAACGCCGCTGCAGTAGCCCAAGTGGTTGCCAAGGCACGTGATAAAGGTTTGATCCTGTTGTCGTGCGGCACTTACGGCAACGTACTGCGCGTGCTGGTTCCGTTGACCTCGCCGGACGAGCAACTGGACAAAGGCCTGGCCATCATCGAAGAGTGCTTCGCTGAACTGGCTTGAGCCACGCCCTTGAGGGTGTGAGCTGATATGCGAAAAAACCGCTTCGGCGGTTTTTTTGTGCCTGATGCATTTGTTTGAGTGTTTTTTCCTGTATCCGCGTACGGCCTTTGACTAAGGTGCAGGCATTGCGCGGGGAGCACACTGGATGACGGTTGTAGATTTAAAAGCGGTACCGAATGTATTGATTGCCGAGGCTGATCCATGGACTCGGGACTTGCTCAAGCAAGTCGTGCTAACTGTACGTTGCGACGCTCAGCTGGATGTCTGTGGCGACGGCCAGCAGGCGTTCGCGCTGCTGGGTAAAAAACCTTATGGTCTGGTGATTGCCGACCGGGACTTGCCCGGCATAGGTGGCCTGGACCTGTTGCGCACGGTGCGCCAGCGCCGTGCCGTTCCGGCGCTGCCATTTATTCTGCTCAGCGAGCGCAGTGACAGCGCCAGTG
>JBILYW010000102.1:0-8363 GCA_044377555.1 Pseudomonas sp. | reverse complement strand
ATCGAAGATGAACTGGCAGGGCTGGAGGCCCAGGCGATGGCTGAGCAACAGCGCATGGCTTTAAAACAGGCTTTGTCCGAATTGCCGGAGCGTACTCAGGAGATTTTCCGTCTCAACCGCATCGAGGGCATGACCCATGCTCAAGTCGCACGCCACCTTGAAATATCTGACAGCTCAGTGCAGAAACATCTGTCGAAAGCCTTGGCCTATGTCATGCAGCGCCTGCAAGAGCCGAGGAAATAACTTTCATATTTGTAGATAAATGGCTTACTGAGTTTCGATTAGCGAGACGTCACTGCTTATATATAACGAGAAATAGAGATTCACACCTGATGAGCCAAGGCCCCGAACAGCAGATCATTACTGAAGCGGCCGCCGAGTGGGCGGTGCGTCTGCACGCGGGTGCGTTGAGCGAGGACGACCAGGCGCAACTGGACCAGTGGCTGGCAGCTGACGCGCGCCATGCGCCAGCGCTGCGCTTTGCCGAGCAGACCTGGGCAGCGTTGGGGGAGTTGGCGCTGGAGGCCAGGCCCTTGGCGCATCGCCTGCCCCCGGCCGCTGCCCGTCCCGCACCGGTCACCCGCCGTCGGCGCCCGCTGCGTTGGGTCGGGCGTGCGGCAGTGCTGTCGCTGGTACTGGCTGTGGGCTGGGTCAGTGGCCCGACGTTGCTGTTACAGATGCAGTCCGACTACCGCACCGGCGCAGGAGAAATCCGCACGGTCCAACTCGACGATGGCAGTTCGGTCGAACTGGATGCCTCCAGCGCCATCAGCATCGACTACGACAGCAACGAGCGGCGCATCAGCCTGCTTGCAGGTTCCGCCGTGTTTGACGTAGCACCGATGGGCGAAGCCGAAACCCGGCCCTTTGTCGTACAAAGTGCAGGCGGGCGCACCAGGGCGCTGGGCACGCAGTTTGTGGTGGGCCGGGAAGGCAGTGAACAGGCATGGGTTGGCGTCTTGCAGCACAGCGTCGCGGTCAGCCTGCAAGCCCCGCCGGTGCAAGGCGCGGCACAGTACACCCTCGAAGAAGGCCAGAGCGCTCGCTATAGCGCCAAAAATGGCGTGCAGCCACTGCCCGGGTTTGACCTGAGCGCGGCAACCAGCTGGCGCCGTGGCGTGCTGATCTTTGATCGCCAGCCGTTGGGGCAGGTGATTGAGCAGCTCAACCGTTATCGCCCCGGCCAGATCCTTTTGGCCAACCCCGCCTTGGCCAGCCGACAGGTCAGCGGCGTATTCCGCCTTGAACTGCTCGACAGTGCCTTGCAAACCCTCACCCGGGAACTGCATGTACAGCGCTTCGAACTGGCGGGCGTCAGCCTGATTTACTGAGCCGCAAACATGTGTGGTGCACTGAAAAAGCCCTTTTTGAAAAATAATCGCAAAAACCCTTACTGACTTTCCCTTGCCTGCACGTCTTGCTATTGAGATTCATTCGCAAAGCAGCTCGTGCAGCCTGGGGAAAACAAAAATGATGGGTAGTCAGCGCAAAGGGGTGCAATCCGCAAGCCGGTTAGCCTTTGCTGTTCATGTCGCAGTTTTTGGATTGTTGGTAGCGCAAGCGCCATTACATGCGGCTGAAAAAGCCGGCAGCGCAGTCCAGCAAGAATTTATCGCCTTCCATATCCCGGCTCAGCCGCTGGACAAAGCGGTCCTGATCTTTGCCGAACAGGCCGGTTTGCAAGTGTTGTTCGACAGTCAGATGCTGCAAGGCCTCAAGTCCATGGCGCTGAACGGCGACCTGGGTGTGCAGGAAGGCCTGGGGCGCTTGCTGGGCAACAACCCGGTGGAATACCGCTTTACCGGCGAACGCCAGGTCACCTTGACTCGCGTCAGTAATGAACACAAAGACGCGCTGGCGCTTGGCACCACCTCAGTGACTGCCAGCGAAGGCAATAGTGCGGATTGGGTGTACCAGACACCTGAAGCGGTATCCGTGATTACCAGCGAGCAAATCAACAAGCGCGCCCCGCGTCACGCAGCTGACATGCTGGAGGAAACCCCGGGCGTCTACACCGCCGTCGATCAGCGCGACCCTGGATTGTCGGTCAACATCCGCGGCCTTCAGGACTATGGCCGGGTCAACATGAACGTTGATGGCATGCGCCAGAACTTCAACGTCAACGGCCACCAGCATCGCAACGGCGTGATGCTGATCGACCCGGAAATGATCTCCAGTATCGAAATCGACAAGGGCACCCAATCCGGCATGGGCGGTGCGGCGGTGCTGGGTGGTATCGCCACCTTCAAAACCCTTGAAGCCAGTGATTTTTTGAAAGATGGCAAAGAGTTCGGCGGGCGCGTGCGTGCAGGTAGCGGCATCGGTGAGCTGGGCAACGGTACTTATTTCAACGGTGGCGGGGTGTTCGCCTTCGGCAACGACATTGGCGATGCCTTGTTCGCCTACAGTGAGCGCCATTTCGGCAACTACCGCAGCGGTCGGCAAAACGCCGATAACCTGGGGGATGAGATACGGGTCAAACAAACTCGCCGTGAAGCCTGGAACAACTGGCTGAACAATGAGGTGGGTGACTCAGGTAGCGTGACGCGCTCGCAGATGGTCAAGTTCGGTCTCAATCTGCCCAACGATCAACGTGTGCAATTGAGCTATCTGAACACCGATAGCGATAGCAACGACTCATGGACTTACGCGATCAACAACGAGACCGACTATGAGTACAGAAGGCACAGTAAAAACAACCTTGGCACCGGCAACTATGCGCTTGATTACAGCTACAACCCTGACAACGAACTGATCGACTTCAAGAGCAAGGTGTATTACGTCAGTACTGAACTGGTGCGTTCCAATGCCGGGCATCAAACAAGTGAAGTGCGCAATAACTACGATCCCTACAAAGATTTTTTTCGCACTGATACCTGGGGCGTTCAAGGCGAGAACACCTCGCGCTTCAACTTCGATTCCTATGGTCTGTTGAGCTGGAATTATGGCCTGGAGATGTACCAGGACACCTTCAAGCCCAAGACCAATAAAGTGGCGGCCTTGAGTGAGGTGGTCAAACCTTATGTTGATGGTGCCGACCCTTCTGGCAAACGCACCATGGCCAGCCTGTTCAGCAATCTGGAATACGATTACGACGGCTGGTTGACCCTCAATGGCGGCTTGCGGTATGACCGTTATCGCCTTGAAGGAAAGACGGGGATGACTCTCTACCGTCAAGAAATAATTCGGCATGAAAATGGTGTGCCGGTGGCCAATCTGGACCCGGCCAAACGCGTCGAAGACACGTATGACCTGGACCAAGAGAGCGGCAAGTTTTCACCGACTTTCGGTATTGCGATCAAGCCGGGCGTGGACTGGCTTCAGTTGTATGCCCGCTGGGGTAAGGGTTGGCGTCCACCGGCAGTGACAGAAGTATTGATGACGGGTCGCCCCCATGGCGGCAATGCTCCTGAACGAGTGTTCCCCAACCCTTTCCTCAAGGCAGAGGAATCCAGAGACTGGGAAGTGGGCTTCAATATTTTTAAAGAGTCGTTGTTTTTTAATAATGACCGGCTGGGCATGAAAGTTTCTTATTTTGATAACAAGATAAAGAACTTTTCGTTTATGCAATATGGTATCGCATTGCCGGAAACTTCAGGTGCCGCTAATTTTGGAGACCTGGCATACGTTAATAACTTGAATGGCACGCGTTTTCGCGGAATGGAGTACCAGCTGAATTATGACATGGGGCGTGTGTACACCAACTTGAGCTATACCCACATGATCGGCAGTAATGAGTTTTGCTCAAGTAACTATTATATGGGGGGTGCGAAAAAATCAGGTAAAACCCTGAGTTCTAAATATGAGAGTTACACACGACCTGATGGCACTAAAGGTTTGCGGAAGGCCAGGGAATACGAGTTTATGGATGATCCGGCTGCCAACGGTAAAGTGAGTTGTGGCGGAGTAATGGGCAGTGCAGCCTATATGCCTGCTGACCGAGGCTCAATGACTGTCGGAGCACGATTTCTTGAACGCCGACTGGACACAGGTATTCGTTTGCGCTACAGCCGTGGCAACGGTGCTGATATGAATGCGCATAATTACTACAATATCGAACAGGCGACATGGCCCAAATACAGTGTGTATGACCTGTATGCCAGTTACTGGCCGACTAATGATATTAATCTAACCATGGTATTGGAAAACGCAACGGATGAAGCCTACTTCGTTGCTATGGGTGATGCTAATAATTTAAGCCTGGCCCGGGGCAGAACATTAAGTGGAATGCTCGAATACAAATTTTAAACATCAGTGATTAGTGCGCTGTTAAAGATTTTGCTCGTGCTGGGCAAAAGCACACAGGTGTGTGCAAGTTGTCACCGAAACTATCAATGGAAGAGAGTAAATCATGACTATTTCAGTAACTTATAACTCTGCTGCGGGCGCTTTCTCTGTTCATGACGTTTTGACTGAATGGTCTACAGGTTTCCGTACCGCCGATCATGGCACCGCCCATACCGGAGGTTTCAATACCGGCGGCCGCGCAATGACGGGCGAGCAATATGCAACTCAGGGCGCTAACGGTTCGACTTACGCCTTTGTGGCTGAAAGCGACACGGATAACGGTTTGAATTATGTGTTCAACCCTAAGCTGTCAGCGGGCGACAACATGAACCACTTCCTGTGGGGCAGCCTGGATAATGTGCAGTTGGGTGAAGTGCTCGGCGGTGGTAAGGGCAGCGACTTTACGCTGGGCGACTACACCGCTTCCTTCAACGGCCTCGACCTGTCCGCCGCCAGCGATGCTGGCCGTGCTGGCAACGCTGTTCAGGACGTGATCTACGGCCTGATGAAAGGCGACGTGTCGGGTCTGGAAGGCGTGCTCAACAACCTGCTGAGCGGGTTCGGTCTGAGCACCGATTCGACCTTCGACCAACTGGCGGCCGCTGGCCTGGCTCACTCGGATGCACCGCTGGCTGCTGATATCAGCCTGGTGGGTGTGCAAGAGCTGGTTCAAGACTGGGCGCTAGCGGCGTAACGCTCGCCACCCCCTGTTCTCACAGGCGATACCAACCCTGTGGGAGCCGGGCTTGTCCGCGATTGCATCGGCACGGTCTGGCAGTAAGACCGTGTCGTTTGTATCGCAGGCAAGCCTGCTCCCACAGGCATACCGGTCACCCTTTTTCGGAACTCTTTAATGACCCGGCCCAAAGCCCACGTCGCCAACGAGATGCTGGCTGCCTTGACGGCCTACAAGCGTGCTTTTTTCAATATTGGCCTGTTCTCGGCCGTGATCAATTTACTGATGCTGGCCCCGGCCCTGTACATGTTGCAGGTGTACGACCGGGTGCTGGCCTCGGGCAATCAAATGACCCTGTTGATGCTGACGCTGATGATTCTCGGCCTGTTTGGCCTGATGGGGGCGTTGGAATGGGTGCGTAGCCAGGTGGTGATCCGCCTCGGCACGCAGATGGATATGCGTTTGAATCAACGCGTTTACGACGCAGCCTTTGAAGCGCAATTGCGCACCGGCAGCCCGGCAGCGGGGCAGGCGTTGAATGACCTGACCAGCCTGCGTCAGTTCGCCACCGGCAATGCGTTGTTCGCATTTTTCGATGCGCCGTGGTTTCCGGTGTACCTGTTTGTGATCTTTATGTTCAGCCCCTGGCTAGGGTTGCTGGCGCTGGGTGGCGCGGTGCTGTTGATGATTCTGGCGTGGGTCAATCAGCGCGTATCGCAAGCGCCCCTTAAAGCCGCCAGCGAGTTGTCGGTGGAAGCGACCCGGCAAGCCAGTGCGCATTTGCGCAATGCCGAGGCGATCGAAGCCATGGGCATGCTCGACACCTTGCGTGGGGGCTGGCTTGCACAACACACGGCGTTTTTGGCACAGCAAAATCTGGCCAGTGAAAAGACCGCCACGGTCAGTGCCTGGTCAAAAGGTGTACGCCTGGCCCTGCAGTCGCTGGTGCTGGGGCTCGGCGCATTGCTGGCAGTACAAGGGCAAATCACTGCCGGGATGATGATCGCCGGTTCCATCCTGATGGGCCGCGTATTGAGCCCCATCGATCAGTTGATAGGTGTGTGGAAGCAATGGACTTCGGCGCGACTGGCCTATCAACGTCTCGAAGCCTTGTTGCAGGCGCACCCACCGCGCCCGGTGCGCATGGCATTGCCGGCACCACAGGGCGAGTTGTCGGTGGAGCAATTGAGCGCCAGCGCTCCCGGCACCCGTCGCGCCACCCTGGCCAACCTGAGCTTCACCCTGCCGGCCGGGCAAGTGATGGGGGTGATCGGGCCTTCTGGCTGCGGCAAGTCGACCCTTGCCCGGCTGTTGATTGGCGTGTGGCAGCCGTTGGCGGGCAAGGTGCGACTGGACGGTGCCGAGCTGTCGCAGTGGGACAAACACCAGCTCGGCCCGCATCTGGGCTATTTACCCCAGGACATACAACTGTTTGCCGGGACCATCGCCCAAAACATCGCACGCTTTACCGAGGTGGACGCCGACAAGGTGCTGGCCGCCGCGCAGCTGGCGGGTGTGCATCAGTTGATTCTGCAACTGCCTGAGGGTTACGACACCCGCCTCGGTGAAGGCGGTGCCGGGTTGTCCGGCGGGCAGAAACAGCGCATCGGTCTGGCCCGGGCGCTGTACGGCTTGCCGGCGGTGATTGTGCTCGACGAACCCAATTCCAACCTCGATGAAGCCGGGGAGCAGGCCTTGTTGCAGGCCATTACTCAACTCAAGCAGCACAAGCGGACCCTGATCTTGATTACTCACAAACCCAATGTGTTGACCCTGACTGACCAGCTTTTGATTCTGCGTGAAGGCCAGTTACAAGCCTTTGGCCCGACCGCCAAGGTGCTCGGTGCTCCCTCGGCGGCCAAGCCTGCGGCACCAAAACCGGCAATGAATGTGAGCTATCGGCTCGGTACGGTAGAGGCGAGCAAGGCATGAAACAGTCAACCGCCAAGGCCCTTGGCGACAGTAATGTGCTGCAACTGGATGACACCCGTTATGCGCGTCTGGGCTGGCTGCTGATGCTCGGCGGCTTTCTCGGGTTTCTTGGCTGGGCCGCATTGGCGCCGCTGGACAAGGGTGTCGCGGTGTCGGGCAAGGTCATGGTTTCGGGCCATCGCAAAGTGGTGCAGCACCCCAGCGGCGGGATTGTTGAGCGTATCGACGTGCGTGATGGCGACAAAGTGGCTGCGGGTCAGGTGCTGATACGTCTGAAAGAAACCCCGCTGCTGGGCCAGGCTCAGTCTTTGCGTAGCCAGTTCTATGGGTCGTTGGCCAGTGAGGCGCGGCTGAACGCCGAGGGCGATGGCGCCAGCCGCGTTAACTTCCCTGCCGAGCTGACGGCATTGGCGGCCGAGCCGGAAGTGGCTTCCAGCCTCGCCTTGCAGCAGCAACTGTTCGACAGTCGGCGCAAAGCCTTGCTGCTGGACCAGCAAGGTGTGGATGAAAGCATTGCCGGCGCCGAGGCGCAGCTGCGCGGGGTGCGAGATTCCCAGGCCAGCAAGGTGCTGCAACGCACGGCCCTGACCGAACAGTTGCAAGGCCTGCGTGAGCTGGCCCGCGAAGGCTATATCCCGCGCAACCGCCTGCTGGACACTGAACGGGTTTACGCTCAGATCCTGGGTTCGATCAGCGAAGACTACGGCCGCATCGGCCAGTTGCAGCGACAAGTGCTGGAAATGCGCCTGAAGATTCGGCAACTGGCCGAGGAATACCAGAAGGAAGTGCGCACTCAACTGGCCGACACCCGTGTGCGTACCGAGGACTTGCGCAATCGTCTGGCTTCGGCCGAATTCGAACTGGCCAACAGCCAGTTGCGTGCCCCGGTGGCGGGCATCGTGGTGGGCCTGGATGTGTTCACCGAAGGCGGGGTGATCAAGCCCGGCCAGGCACTGATGGAAATCGTGCCCCAGGGTGAGGTGCTGCTGGTGGAGGCGCGGGTACCGGTTGAGCTGGCCGACAAGGTTCACCCCGGCTTGCCGGTGGAACTGATGTTCTCGGCTTTTAGCCAAAGCACCACGCCTCGGGTAGCAGGTGAAGTAACGCTGGTATCGGCGGACCGTCAGGTCGATGAGCGCACCGACGAGCCTTACTACACCCTGCGTGCGCAAGTCAGCGAAGCTGGCATGGCGCAACTGGCCGGGTTGCAGATCCGCCCCGGCATGCCGGTGGAAGCCTTTGTCCGCACGGGCGAACGCTCGATGCTCAATTACCTGTTCAAGCCGTTGCTTGACCGCACCCACATGGCCTTGGTGGAGGAATGAGCGTGCGTCGATATGCATGGCTGATGTGCGCGCTCTTGGCTGGCCCGGCGCAGGCGCTGGGTTTGCTTGAGGCCTACGATCTGGCAATCCGCAACGATCCGACCTTTCAGGCGGCCATTGAAGAACGGGCGGCCGGGGAAGAG
>JBILYW010000101.1:0-8386 GCA_044377555.1 Pseudomonas sp. | reverse complement strand
CCAGCGAAGACACCATGCGCCGGGTCTACAACCTGCCGGAAATCGCCCTGATCGAAATGGGCGACTTTGTGGGCGCGGTGCTCAAGCATCTGCGCAAAGTACCTGTGGATAAGTTGAGCATTTGTGGCGGCTTCGGAAAGATCAGCAAACTGGCCGCCGGCCATATGGATCTGCACAGCCGCCACTCCAGCATCGACCTGCCGCAACTGGCCGAGTGGGCCGCCGCCATCGGGGCCGACAGCGCGCTGCAAGACGCCATCCGCCAGGCCAACACCAGCCAGCAGGCGCTGGCAATGGCCAGCGCAGTCGGTATCGCGCTGGGGGATGCGGTGTGCCAGCACGCGCTGGACTTCGCCCGCAGCGTAGTCCCGGCGCAAGTGCAAGTCGAAGTGTTTGCCATCGACCGCCAGGGCGGGATTGTTGGCCATGCCGGGGCCTTTGTATGAAACGCATTCTATTGCTGGGGGGCGTGACGGAAGCACTGGCCATTGCCCGCACCCTGGGCCCGCAGCACGTTTACAGCCTGGCCGGGGTCGGCCGGGTACCGACCGATCTGACCTGCGAGGTACGAGTGGGGGGTTATGGCGGCGCTGAAGGTCTGGCCCGGTACATCCGCAACAAAGGCATCGACCTGCTGCTGGACGCCACCCATCCCTACGCCGCCCAAATCAGCCAGAACGCGGCGCTGGCCGCAGCCGCCAGCGCCATCCCGTGCTGGGCCTTGCGCCGCCCCGCATGGGTTGCACAACCGCAGGATGACTGGCGCGAAGTGGCGGACTGGAGCGAACTGGTCAAGGCCCTTAAGCCTTTCAAACGCCCACTGTTTACCTTGGGCCGCGAGCCGCTGGAGCATGTGCATGAGATCCCCGAGCAGCAGTTCTGGACCTTGCGCGCACTGGACGTCTACCCCGGCAATGAACGCTGCGAAGTGATCGGCGCACGCGGACCGTTCCTGCTCGACGAAGAACGTGCCTTGTTTGAACAGCGCCAGATTGACGTGCTGATCAGCAAAAACAGCGGCAGCAGCGCCACCGAACCCAAGCTCGAAGTGGCCCGTGAACGCGGGGTGCCGGTGCTGATCCTCAAGCGGCCTGAGTTGGCGGGGGTTGATCGGGAGTTTTGGACGACCGGTGACGCGCTGGAGGCGTTGGCGCAGGAAAATTATTTCTGAACGAACCGGCCATGCCCCCTGATTGGCTCAGGCATTACTCAATGAAGCCGCTACTCTACTCATAAATGCTGAGCCTGAATTGGCCAATTGCGCCCTTCTAGCCTTGCCCCGAGCTCGCGCAGCAACAGATCAACCTGTGGCGCAGTGACACTTAGTCACACCCGCTCTTTTTACTTACGCCGATCATTCAGGCTAAATAGCCGACTGATCGCTTCACTCATGGAACTGCTCATGTCCCGACAACGGTTTGCATTTGCCTGGATCGCCTGCTTTGCAGTGCTGTTCAACATGCTCGCCATGTCGATGGCCGGGGCGATGAGTGACTCTAAACAAGCATCAACCGAACAGTTCATGTGGAGCAGCTTTTGCACCTCCACCGGCACCAAAATGGTCGCCGTATCCCTGGGTCAGGTTGACGCCGGCGACAGTCAAAAAGACGATCACTCCACCATGCAGCATTGCTGGTGCTGTTCGGGTTCCGCCCCACTGGTGGCCCTGCCCGCCCATATCCCCACGCTGTACTTTGCGGCCATCGAGCATGGCCACAGCCAGGTCCCCGACCACCTCAAACGCCCCACGCCGCGCCAGCAATGGCCAAGCCTCAACCCCCGCGCTTCGCCCCTGGTCTGATATTCATCCTCGCAACCCCTTTGCGTTTTGAATCGTTCCGGAGAATTGCCATGTTGAACTTGTCACTGTTCAAGCACGCCCTGATTGCGGCGGCTGTGTTGCTGCCTGCCTGTTTTGCCAACGCCCACGAATACAAAAGCGGTGCCCTGCAGATCGCCCATCCGTGGTCCCAGGAACTGCCACCCAACGCGCCGACCGTAGCCGCGTATTTCATCATCCACAACACCGGCAGCAGCGCCGACCGCCTGGTCAGTGTCGAAACCCCCATTGCCGAAAAAGCCGAGCTGCATCAGCACGTGATGCAGGGTGACTTGATGAAAATGCAACCGGTGGCCAGCGTCGACGTGCCGGCAGGCGGCACCGTGACGTTTGCGCCCATGGCGTATCACGTGATGATGGTGGGCCTTAAGGACCGTAGCCTGCTGCAAGACGGCAAGCACTTCCCGTTGACCCTGCATTTTGAAAAAGCCGGTGCCGTACCGGTTGAAGTCAACGTGCAGAAGCAGGCCCCGGCCGACAGCATGGAAACCATGCACGCCCACTAACGGCCAAGGTTTCTGAACCCCGTGCGCGAACCTCGCGCCAGGCACTCCATGTCGCAGAAACGCGGCAGTTGGTTGAGCCTGTTTGCCATGTTGATGATTTTTATCGGACCGCTGATTTCCCAGGCGATGCCGATGAATCATCACGACTCCATGCCCATGATGGACATGGACATGTCGGCGCACGCCGAACATCAAAAGCCCGCCGCCAACGACCACCATGCCATCTGGGAAAAGTGCGGCTACTGCACCCTGCTGTTCAGTTGCCCCGCGCTACCGGGCACACCTGATCTAACCCTGTTTGCCACGCCACAGCCCAAAAGCTATCTGGCGTCCAGCCCCCGGCTGGGTCATGCCCGGCAACCCGTGTTCCCCGGAGCACGCTCACGCGCCCCGCCCGCCTTCCTTTAAGTCTCGCCACAACTCATCACCTGGCCAACCTGCATGCGCTGCTCTAGACAGCCGCAGGCTACTGGCCGTGTTGTATTCGCTTGAATATTGGAATGCTTATGTCCCGCTTGATTGCTGCCTCCCGTTTGCCTCACGCCCAAACGGTCTTCCCTTTTGCCCTCAGCGCGCTGTGCTGTGCATTGCTGGCCCCTGCCGCGCAGGCCGATGAGCATGCCGGGCATGCCCATGAAATCAGCCCGCTGGTGATTACCGCCGTCGCCCCCAGCTCACCGCTGACCGTCGTCACCAACCCCAAGGACCCGCGCCAGCCGGTGCCCGCCAGTGACGGTGGCGACTACCTCAAGACCATCCCCGGCTTTGCCCTGATCCGTAACGGCGGCACCAATGGCGACCCGGTACTGCGCGGCATGTTTGGCTCGCGGCTCAACATCCTCACCAACGGCGGCATGATGCTCGGCGCCTGCCCTGGACGCATGGATGCGCCCACGTCCTATATCTCGCCCGAAACCTACGACAAGCTCACCGTGATCAAAGGCCCGCAAACCGTGCTCTGGGGCCCGGGAGCCTCCGCAGGCACGATCCTTTTTGAACGCGAACCCGAACATTTCGGCGAACTGGGTACCCGGGTCAACGCCAGCCTGCTGGCGGGCTCCAATGGCCGCTTCGACAAGACCGTCGACGCCGCCGCCGGCGGGCCACTGGGCTACGTGCGGGTGATCGGCAACACCGCCCGCTCCGACGACTACAAGGACGGCAATGGCGACACCGTGCCGTCGCGTTACGACAAATGGAACGGTGATGTCGCCCTGGGCTGGACCCCGGATGCAGACACCCTGCTCGAACTCACCGCCGGCAAGGGCGATGGCGAAGCACGCTCCGCCGGACGCGGCATGGACGGCAGCCAGTACAAGCGTGAAAGCCTGGGCCTGCGTTTTGAAAGATCCAATATCGGCGACGTCCTCGACACGATCGAAGCCCAGGTCTACTACAACTACGCCGACCACGTGATGGACAACTACAGCCTGCGCACCCCGTCAGGCACCGGCATGATGGCCGGGCCGATGGCAAGCAATGTCGACCGCCGTACCCTCGGCGCGCGGATCAAGGCCACCTGGCGCTGGGCCGATTACCAGTTGATCAGCGGCATCGATGCCCAGACCAACGAACACCGTAAACGCATGGGCATGGGCATCAACACCTACCAGGACCAGAACTGGAGCAAAGACGCCGACTTCCACAACTACGGCGCTTTTGGCGAACTGACCTGGTACGCCGCCGAACGTGATCGGGTGATCACCGGCGCCCGCCTGGACCGCGCGTCAGCCAAGGACTACCGCGCCCGCATCGGCTCGGGAATGATGAGCCGGCCCAACCCCACGCTGGACAAAACCCGCGCCGACACCCTGCCCAGCGGTTTTGTGCGCTACGAGCATGATTTGGCCAACAGCCCGACCACGGTGTATGCAGGCCTGGGCCACGTGCAGCGATTCCCGGATTACTGGGAGCTGTTTTCCCCAAGCGCAGGCCCTGCCGGTTCGGTCAATGCGTTCGATGCAATCAAGCCCGAAAAAACCACTCAGCTCGACATGGGCCTGCAATACAAAACCGAAGCTCTGGAAGCCTGGGCCTCGGTGTACGCCGGTGAAATCCGCGACTACATCCTGTTCGACTACACCAGGGGCACGTCCCAGGCTCAGAACATCAACGCCCGGGTCATGGGCGGTGAATTGGGCGCGGCCTATCAACTGACGTCCAACTGGAAAGCCGACGCGACCCTGGCCTATGCCTGGGGCAAAAACACCACCGACGGCAAGGCCCTGCCGCAAATGCCGCCGCTGGACACCCGCCTGGGCCTGACCTACAGCGAAGATCACTGGAGCACCGGGGCCTTGTGGCGCGTGGTTGCACCTCAGGGGCGCATCGACCGCAACGCGGGCAACGTGGTGGGCAAGGACTACGACAAGAGCGCCGGTTTTGGCGTGTTCTCGCTCAATGGCGCGTACCGCATCAACAAAAACCTCAAAGTCAGCGCCGGGGTCGACAACCTGCTGGATAAAAACTACAGCGAGCACCTGAACATGGCGGGCAACGCCGGTTACGGCTACCCGGCCAACGACCCGACCCCGATCAACGAACCGGGCCGCACGCTGTGGACCAAGGTGGATGTGAGCTTCTAAAAACAACATCACATCCTTGTGGGAGCTGGCTTGCCAGCGATTGCATCGACACGGCGTTTCATAAGCACCGCGCCGCCTGCATCGCTGGCAAGCCAGGCTCCCACACATAATGAGCAGGGAGCTCAAACACCCTTAATTTGCCTTGCGGAGCCGCTCACATGAGCCGACCAACACCGTCTTTTTACAACCTGGCCTGGCGCTGGCACTTCTATGCCGGGCTGTTTGTCGCCCCGTTCATGATTCTGCTGGCACTGACCGGCATCATTTACCTGTTCAAACCCCAGCTTGATCCCTTGATGTACGACCACCTGCTCAGCGTCAAACCGGGCCATCACAGCCTCAGCGCCGACGAGCTGCTCAAACGCGTGCAACTCACTTACCCCCAGGGCCAGGTCAGCCAGTACCTGCCGCCGACCAACCCCGAGCGCACCGCTCAATTTGTGGTCAGCAATGGCGGACGCGAACTCAACGTGTTTATCAACCCGTACACCGGTGCAGTGCGAGGCGAACAAGACGCCAAGCTCAACCTGCAAGCCATAGCCCGGGCGCTGCATGGCGAGCTGATGATCGGCACCCTCGGCGACCGGCTGGTAGAACTGGCCGCCGGCTGGGGCGTGGTGCTGGTGGTTTCCGGCCTGTACCTGTGGTGGCCACGGGGGCAATCCGCAGCCGGGGTTTTGTGGCCGCGCTTTACTCGCCGGGGCCGCGTGTTGTGGCGCGACCTGCACGCCGTGACCGGTTTCTGGGGCGCGGCCCTGTTGCTGTTCATGTTGCTCAGCGGCATGACCTGGACCGGCTTTTGGGGCAAGCAATACGCCGACCTGTGGAACCAGTTCCCGGCGGCGATGTGGAACAACGTCCCCAAGTCCGACCAGGAGGCCCGCAGCCTCAACACCGCCGCTCGCCAGACCGTGCCCTGGGCGATGGAAAACACCCCGATGCCGGTCTCCGGTGCCCACGCCGAGCACATGGGCCACGCCGCAACTTCGGCAGGCCCCGCCGCACCCGGTATCAGCCTGCAACAAGTGGTTGAAACGGCCACCGCGCGCAAGGTCGAGCCCGGCTACAGCATCACCCTGCCCACCACCGCAGAAGGTGTGTTCACCATTGCCGTGTTCGCCGACGACCCGCGTAACGACGCCACCCTGCATGTCGACCAATACACCGGCCAGGTACTGGCCGATGTGCGCTGGCAACATTACGGCAACGTCGCCCGCGCCACCGAAATGAGCGTGATGCTGCACGAGGGCAAACTCTTCGGCACCCTGAACCAGATTGCGATTTTGGTGGTGTGCCTGATGATCCTGCTCAGCTCGGTCAGCGGCCTGGTGATCTGGTGGAAACGTCGCCCGCAGGGTCGTCTGGGAGTCCCGCCGTTGCGCCACGACTTGCCGGCCTGGAAGACCGGCGTGGTGATCATCCTCGCGCTGGCAATCGTGTTTCCGCTGGTGGGCGCATCTCTGATTGCCGTGTGGATACTTGACCGCATGCTGATGATCTTCCGCTCAAAACAGCGACATGAGCTGCGCTCATAACCAACATTAGTCATCCGAGATGCGCATTCCAGAGCCTTCACTATACTGGCGCGCCAGTATCAGGCACAAAATAGTTGTTACTGTATAACAATCTATTTAAGCTCCAAGACCCGCCGCCAGGAGGCAGCGGGTTCACCTCCAGAAAAAGCGACTCACTGTCCCGATGAATAAGTACCTTTGGTCCAGCCTCTGTCTGTTGGCGATAAACAGCGCACACGCGGATGACACAGCCCCCTCCCTGATGTTGTCGACTTCGAGCATTACGGCCCCTGAAGTCGATGACCAAAGCATTGACCTCAAGACCGCCACCAGTGCCGGCTCGCGGTTAAACCTCAACAGCCTTGAAACTCCGGCCAGCGTTGAAAGCCTGACCGGTGCGCAAATTCGCGCACGGGGTGACCGCAGCGTCCAGAGCGCCGTGACCCGTACCACCGGCATCAGCTTCACGGGTTCGCCGGGCAACGGCGGCGTGGCCTACTCGGCCCGTGGCTTTGTGGGCGAAGGCTCGGTGATGCAGCTTTACGACGGCATTCGCATGTACAGCGGCGCGGGCACCGTGACCTTCCCGGTGGACGACTGGGCGGTGGAGCGCATCGACGTGCTGCGCGGCCCGGCCTCGGTACTGTATGGCGAAGGCGCTACCGGTGCGGTGATCAACGTGATCCCGAAAAAACCGTTCAGCGGCGAGATCGAAAACCATATCCGCGTGGGCGCGGGCTCCTACGACTCGCAACAGCAGGCGCTGGACAGCGGCGGTTCGCTGACCGATACCCTGAGCTACCGGTTGAATATCAACCACCTTCAAAGCAACGGCTGGATCGACCACGGCGACTCCGAAAACACCTTCATCAGTGCCGCCCTGCGCTGGCAGGCCAATGACGACCTGGCGTTCACCCTGAGCCACGACTATGGCGACCAGGAGCCACAAAACGACTTTGGCGTACCGCTGATCAATGGCCGTTATCACAAGAGCCTGCGGGACAAGAACTACAACGTGCGTGATGCCAAGCTGCATTACAACGACCAGTGGACGCGCCTGAACACCGAATGGCAGATCAGCGACGATCTGGTTGCCAGCAACGAGCTTTATTACCTCAAGGCCCAGCGCCGTTGGCAGAACGCCGAGCGCCACGGGTGGAATGAGGAGCGCCAAACCCTGCTGCGCAGTGGCTACTTCAGCATCAAGCATGAGCAGGAACAGGTCGGCGACCGCCAGACCTTTACCCTCAACCACGATCTGTTCGGCCTCAAAAGCAAAACCCTGGTGGGCGCGGACTACAACCGTATCCACTTCAACCTGCACAGCAATTCGCCGTATACCGATGTGAATACAAAAGGTCAGCCGATCGACATGTACCACCCGGATCGCGGTCAATTCGAAA
This sequence comes from Pseudomonas sp., assembly GCA_044377555.1. Classification (GTDB taxonomy): domain Bacteria; phylum Pseudomonadota; class Gammaproteobacteria; order Pseudomonadales; family Pseudomonadaceae; genus Aquipseudomonas. The sequence goes on along the minus strand of JBILYW010000101.1, from coordinate 538 downwards.
GTAAATCGCCGTACCTCGACCAGTTCAAGACCACGACCCAGCAGGTGTCGCTGTTTGCCGAAAACCGTACCGAGCTGACCGATCAGCTGTCGCTGGTGACGGGAGTACGCCGTGACATCGTGCACCTGGATCGCGATGACTTGATCAAAGACAGTCGCAGCGACCGCAGCCTGTCGGCCAACAGCTGGAAAGTCGGGCTGGTGTATGAGCTGACGCCGGACATGTCGATCTATGCCCAGCAGGCCACCAGCGTCGACGGTGTGGCCGGGCTGATCAGCCTGTACCCGGGCGAGCAGGGCTTTGACCTGGCCCGCGCCCGCCAGACCGAAATCGGCTTCAAGCAGGTGTTCTGGGACCAGCGCGGCGAGTGGACCCTGGCGGCGTATCACATCGTCAAAAAGGATCTGTTGACGCCCGACCCGAACATTGCGGGCAACTCGCTGCAAGTGGGCGAGCAGTCCTCCAGCGGCCTGGAAACCAGCCTGGACCTGCAACTGCCCAACCGCTGGCAGCTCCAGGCCAACGCGGCCATCGTGCG
>JBILYW010000616.1:0-2729 GCA_044377555.1 Pseudomonas sp. | reverse complement strand
GCAGTACCAGCACAATCACGATCAGGTTGCGCTCCCACAACCCCAGCCCCCAGTTGCGCGAAGAGATACTGAACATCAGCCAGGAACCATCGGTCAGTTGCACCAGTAGCGTGTAGTGGCCGTTTTTTTGCGGCCAGTCGCTGGGCTGATAGGCTTCCAGCCGCCGTGCCGGGTTGCTGAACAGGCCCTGCGCCAGCGGTGTATCCGTGCGGCTGGCCGCCTCAGGGACCCGCGGCAGGTCCAGCTCTTCACGGCTGGCATGCCAGCTGATGCTCAAGGAGCTGTCACTGCCTGCAGCCGCCAGACGTTCGCGCTGGTCGACCTGAGAGGCTTCGATCAGTTTGGTGGTCAAGGCGGTTTTTTCCAGCAAGCCGATTTCGCTCAACGGCGGATAGGCCCAGACGCCTGCCAACTGGGTAAAAAGGGCATTGAAGCCCAGCGCCGTGAGCATGGCGACAATGGTGGTCAGGGCGATCCAGCTCGCGATGGTGTCCGGTGAGCGCAGGCGCCAGCCTGAAATCCAGCCCTTCACTGACGGGTCACGCTGGGCGTGAACAGGTAACCGACGTTACGCACGGTGCGGATCATCTCCACCCCTTTACTGTCGAACTCCAGCTTGCGCCGCAAGCGACTGACCTGAACGTCAATACTGCGATCGAACGCTTCATGGGTCGGGCCGCGCGCCAGGTCCAGCAACAGCTCCCGGGTAAGAATGCGTTGCGGGTGCTCGACAAAGACCAGCAGCAGGTCGAATTCCCCGGCCGACAACGGAATCATCACCTGGTCCGGCGAGCGCAGCTCACGCCGGGTCAGGTCCAGTTGCCAGTCGGCAAATTTCATCAGCGGCCGCGGTACCTCTGCGGTCAAGGGCCGGTTCTCCCCCGTTCGGCGTAGTACGGCACGCACCCGGGCCAACAACTCGCGGGCATCGAAAGGTTTGCTCAGGTAATCGTCCGCGCCCATTTCCAGCCCGACCACCCGATCACTCAACTCACCCATGGCGGTCAGCATGATCACCGGCGTGGGGTATTGCTGGCGCAGCCGCTGGCACAGCATCAGGCCGTTATCCCCGGGCAGCATCAGGTCGAGAATGATCAAATCCGGCGGCTGCAGTGCCATCGCCGCCCACAGTGAAGCGCCATCGGTGGCAACCTCCACCGAATATCCATGCTGCACAAAAAATTTCTTCAGTAGCGCAAGGACCTCAAGGTCATCGTCTACGATCAAAAGGCTGCTCACCGGCACATATCACTTAAGGTCTGTAAGGCCTCACATCTAAAACTATTCGGCGCCCCGCGTCATATATTTCAACATGGCAACAAAGTGTCAGCCCGGTAAGAAAACAGACATATCCGGGCAAGCCACGAATGCGAGCATCAGGCTCCTTTCCTGCCAAGAATGTCTGCTGCCCATGCCTTCTGATACCCCGTCACTGATCCTGGAGCAACGACTGGTAAGACGTGCCAACGCAGCTCTGCACTGCCGAGAAACCAGTCTGCACCTGTCGACCGATTGCGAAGAACTGGTGCTGCGCCGCTATATCGAGCATTACAGCCACGAAGGCGTGCAATGGGTTGAACGCACCCATCGGGTGCCGGTCAGTTCGCTTCTGAAATGGATGATTACCCATGGCGAGCCCCAAACCCTGATGCACGAAAACGACCTGTAGCGCGCTGGTATCCGCCGCCCCATTATGCTTAGCATGGCCTTCCCCATTTTCAGCCCAAGGACCGGCCATGCTCCCCGTCAAAGCCGATGCGGCACTCATCATCATCGACATGCAAAAAGGGATGTCCAGCCCCGGGCTTGGTCGTAGAAACAACCCGGATGCCGAGCTGAACGTACAGCGTTTGCTGGATGCATGGCGGTTCACACAGCGCCCCGTGATCCATATCAGGCATATTTCCCGAACCGTGGGCTCAGTGTTCTGGCCCGGCCAGGCCGGCTGCGAGTTTCAAGATGCACTGGCGCCGCTTGAGCTTGAACACGTGGTCGAAAAAAACGTCCCTGATGCATTCGCCAACACGGCTCTGGAGCGGTGGCTGCGCACGCGCAACATTCAACAGTTAGTGATCTGCGGCGTCATCACCAACAACTCCGTGGAGGCTACTGTGCGCTCGGCCGGTTGCCTGGGTTTTGATACAACAGTGGTGGCGGATGCCTGCTTCACACTTGATCAAACAGACCTGACAGGTCGACTTTGGCCCGCAGAAGACGTGCATGCATTGTCGCTTGCCAACATGGCGATGGACTACGCAAGGATCATGGATGCCAACCAGTTACTGGCACGGCTGGGCCAGGTCACTCACCTCTGAGCACAAAGGCCATTCTCCCCAAACGATGAGCCCCGCACAAAGGCGGGGCTCATCGTTTTACGCTCAGTTGCAGCCAGGGTCAGGACGCAGCTTCCAGCGCGGCTTTTTGCGCCTTGGCAATGGAACGTCCGCGTACCCAGTTAAAGCAGATGGCGAGGATCAGCGCAAAGCCGACATAGCCCAGCAGCGGATAGACAGTGCCGACCAGCTTGCTGAAACCACCCAGGCTCAAGCCCAGACCAACGCATACGGTCACAGCGCTGATCAGCTTGAAGCGGTTCGTTTCGGGCTTGGCGAAGCGAGCGCTGAAAGCAAAGAACATCCCCACCGCCGTGCTGTAGACCATGCACACCAGCGCAACCGACATCACCACCGAGAGAATCGGCGAAATGCGCCCTGCCAGTGCCAGGGACG
>JBILYW010000100.1:0-8412 GCA_044377555.1 Pseudomonas sp. | reverse complement strand
GTGACGGCGATGGAGCAGATTGCGAGCGGCGTACCCATGGTCGTGGGCACCCATGCCTTGTTTCAGGACCATGTGCAGTTCAAGAACCTGGCGCTGGTGATCATCGACGAACAGCACCGCTTCGGCGTGCAGCAACGCCTGGCCCTGCGCAACAAGGGCGTGGGCGGCGTGATGTGCCCGCACCAGTTGATCATGACCGCCACCCCGATCCCGCGCACCCTGGCCATGAGCGCTTACGCCGACCTCGACACCTCGATCCTCGACGAACTGCCGCCCGGCCGAACCCCGGTCAACACTGTGCTGGTGGTCGACACGCGTCGCTTCGAAGTGATTGAGCGGGTGCGCGCCGCCTGTGCCGAGGGGCGGCAAGCCTACTGGGTCTGTACCCTGATCGAAGAGTCTGAAGAGATGACATGTCAGGCTGCCGAAACCACCTTCGAAGACCTCTCCAGCGCCCTCGGCGAACTGCGCGTGGGCCTGATCCACGGGCGCATGAAAGCGGCCGAAAAAGCCGCCGTCATGGCCCAGTTCAAGGCCGGTGAACTGCAATTGCTGGTGGCAACCACGGTGATTGAAGTGGGCGTTGACGTGCCCAATGCCAGCTTGATGATCATCGAAAACCCCGAGCGTCTGGGGCTGTCCCAACTGCACCAGCTGCGTGGGCGTGTAGGCCGGGGCAGCGCCGCGAGTCATTGCGTGCTGCTGTATCACCCGCCGCTTTCGCAAATTGGCCGCCAGCGCCTGGGCATCATGCGTGAAACCAACGACGGCTTTGTGATTGCCGAAAAAGACCTTGAGTTGCGCGGCCCCGGCGAAATGCTTGGCACACGCCAGACCGGCCTTCTGCAGTTCAAGGTCGCCGACCTGATGCGCGACGCCGACCTGCTGCCCGCCGTGCGTGACGCAGCCCAGGCATTGATTGAGCGTTGGCCGAGCCATGTCAGCCCTTTGCTGGACCGCTGGCTGCGTCACGGGCAGCAATACGGGCAGGTGTAAAAGACCGTTCAGTAAATGGACCAGCGGCCGATCAAGTAACGGGTTATCAAATTTGAGTTGTAAAGAATGGATGCAGACCATGACTGAAGTTGCCAGTGCCCCTGTCGTTTTGCGCACGCCGTCGGTAATCGGGCAACTGCTCGGTGATCTGGCCATCACCTATCGCGAAGTGCCCGACCACCCGGGGCTTGACCCTGCCAGCAAGGTACAGGCCGTACTGCTCGATGACACGGTCGGCATCCTGATGGTGTTGTTCACGCAAAATCATTTGCTGGATCTCAACCGCCTGGCCGATTTGACCGGGCGGCGCATGACAGCAGTCTCGGCAGAGCGTCTGGAGCGCATGCTCGACAAGCACGGCCTGAACCAGCTGCCCGGCTTGCCAGCACTGATTAACTCGCCCTGCCTGTACGAAGAGCAGCTGTTGCTGCAACCCGCGCTGTTGATCAGCGCCGGCGAGCCGGGTTTGTTGCTTGAAGTGACTCAAAAGGACTTCAAGCGCCTGCTCAACAATTCCAGTGCTGGCCGTTTTGGCGAGCCCTTGAGTGAAATCAAGCTGGATCATACCGGTGATGACGGTGAGGCCATCACCCGGGCGGTTCAGGCGTTCACGGCGCGGCGCATCCAGCAACGGCTTGAAGCCACCATTGAATTGCCGCCGCTGGCCGAGAGCGTGCGCAAGATCATGCGGCTGCGGTCCGACCCCAACGTCACCATCGATGAGATTACCAGTGTTGTCGAAACCGACCCGGCACTGGCGGCACAAGTCATGAGCTGGGCGTCATCGTCGTACTACGCGTCGCAAAGCAAGATTCGCTCGGTCGAAGATGCCATCGTGCGCGTGCTGGGGGTGGATCTGGTGATTAACCTGGCGCTGAGCCTGTCGCTGGGCAAGAGCCTGAGCCTGCCCAAGGACCACCCGCAATCGAGCACGCCTTACTGGCAGCAATCGATCTACACCGCAGCGGTGATTGAAGGACTGACCCGTGCCATGCCTCGGGAAAAACGCCCGGAAGTCGGCCTGACCTACCTGGCGGGGCTGTTGCACAACTTCGGCTATTTACTGCTGGCCCACGTATTTCCACCGCATTTTTCGCTGATTTGCCGTCATCTTGAGGTTAACCCGCACGTCAGCCACAGCCTGATTGAGCAGCATTTGCTGGGCATCAGCCGTGAGCAGATGGGGGCGTGGTTGATGCGGTTTTGGGGCATGCCGGACGAGTTGGCCCTCGCGGTGCGTTTTCAACATGATCCGACCTACATCGGCACTGATGCCCACTATCCGAATCTGGTGTGCGTGGCACTGGGGTTGCTGCGTAGCCGGGGCATCGGGCACGGGGCTTGTGCGCCGTTGCCGGACGCGATGTTCGAGCGTTTGGGCGTGCCCCGTGACAAGGCAGAAGCAGTGGTCGGCAAAGTGCTTGAGGCTGAAGTGATGCTGCGTGAAATGGTGGCGCAGTTCGGTCGGCCCTAAAATCAGGCCAGCTCCCTTTCTGTAGGCACTGAGGAGCGAAGCGAGGCTGCGATCGGCTGCGAAGCAGTCGTAAACATCCCGGCATCGCAGCCTCGCTATGCTCCTCAGCGGCTACCAATATCCGAGACCTACGCTTTCGCCTTCTTGCGCGGCTTGAGGTACTTGGTCAGGCCCTGGAACCAGATCACCAGTGCCGGGTTGCCCTTGATCTGAATCGACTTGTCCTGAATCCCGGTCATGAACGCCAGCTGCTTGTTCTTCGCTTGCAGCGTGGCGAAGCCGTAGGCGGCATCTTTAAAGGCGATGGCAAACGCAGGCTCGGGGTACAGGCCGCCATGGCTGGTGATGCGCTGGTCTTTGACTTTGAAATGACGGGCCACTTTGCCGTCGAGGGTCTGCAGTTGAAAAACCAGATCCTTGTCAGCCAGTTGCTGCTGAAACGCAGGATTTTTGCGGCTCGCTTTGCCCATCAAAAAGCCCAGCATCCAGAGTAGAAAACGAAATTTCATGTACGCGGCCTCGGGGGAATAAAAAATGGCCGGCGCAGTGTAACGATTTGAGCGAAGAACGCCATATTTGTGCAGAGATAGGCGCTGATGGGATGGGTTTTGCCACTTATGGCCGCACAATCGGCCCTTGAACAATCAAGAATGGGCTGCCGGCAGTACCAGCCTGCCCATTCTTCAGGCCGTTAAGGATTAACGCTGTCCTTGAGGAACTTGCCTGGTTTGAACGCTACGGTGTTGCTGGCCTTGATGGTGACCGGCTGACCTGTTTGGGGGTTTTGCCCGGTACGGGCACCGCGATGGCGCTGAATGAAGGTGCCGAAGCCGACCAGCGTGACGCTGTCTTTGCGGTGCAGTGCATTGGTGATTTCTTCAAGCACTGCATTGAGTACGCGGCTGGCTTGTTCTTTGGTGAGGTCAGCCTTTTCAGCGATAGCGTTGGCGAGATCTGGTTTACGCATGATGAAGCCTCATTGACGGTTTTTTGTTGTTATGTCCGTGCTGCTCTCTACGGAGCAGCGCCCAAGGCGCCGCAGGCTCTAAACTGCGGCAGACCGGTGTGAGAATGGCACGCGGCCAAGGCCGGCGCCAGCCTCGGTATGGGCTTTGTTGAGTCAAGGCGATGGCATATACGACAGATTACGCAGTGTTTACGCCAAAAGTGCAGGCAGCTCTTTGTTCAGTGCCAGTTTGTCGCGAACCGCTTCACCGGTCAGGGCATAGCCGAGCAATTTGCCATCAGCGTCTCGGCACAGTGCCTTGATGTCGCCGCCTTGCCCCTCCACAGTCCACACGCCTTCGTAGCCACGTGGCACGGGTGAAACCACAAGCGGGCAAACCGGGGTCTTGACCGTAATGGGCATGGCCCCGTAACTGACCGTCGTCGGGTTGCCGGCCAGAGTCTGCGCCAATGCGCGGGCGCAGCTCATCAGCGGCATCACGTACAGCAAGCTCAAACCCTCAACCTCGGCACAGTCGCCCAGGGCATAGATGTTGTCGTGGGAGGTTTTAAGCTGGCGATTGACCTCAATCCCGCGGTTGACCTGAATGCCGGCAGCGGCGGCCATATCAATGCGCGGGCGCAGGCCAATGGCAGACACCACCACATCGCACGGGATCACGCTGCCATCCGACAAGTGGGCCTCAAGCCCGCTCTCAGTGCGCTGCAGGCGCGTCATGACCGGGCCCAGGTGCATGCGGGCGCCCAGGCTTTCAAGCCCGGCTTGAACCGCTGCCGCCGCCGCCGGGTGCAACAGGGTTGGCATCACTTGCTCGCAAGGTGCGACCAGGTCAACTTCATAGCCACCGGCGATCAGGTCATTGGCAAATTCGCAGCCGATCAGCCCGGCACCCAGGATCAGCACGCGGCGCTTGCCTGCCGCGGCGTTACGAAAGCGTGCGTAATCTTCAAGATCATTGATCGGGAAAATGGCGTCCTGGGCATCGCCCTCCACCGGCACCTGCACGGTTTGGGCGCCCCAGGCCAGGATCAGGTCGCGATATGGCACCGCTTCTTCACCGATCCATAACTGCTTGTGGCCAGGATCGATCCCGCTGATACGGGTGTGAGTGCGCACCTGGGCCTTGAGTTGCCCGGCCATCGCTTCGGGCGTGGCCATGCTCAGGCCATCGGCCTCTTTGTTCTTGCCAAAGCCGGTGGACAGCATTGGCTTGGAGTAAGAGCGCCCGTCATCGGCGGTGATCAGCAGCAGCGGTGTCTCGCTGTCCAGCTTGCGAAACTCCCGGGCCAGGTTATAGCCAGCCAGCCCGGTGCCAACGATCACGACAGGTGCGTTCATTCCAATCTCCATAGGGTCAATCAGGTTGTTAAAGGGTCGATCAGTTGATTTCGATCATCTCGAAATCCATTTTGCCGACGCCACAGTCCGGGCACAGCCAGTCTTCCGGGACGTCCTGCCACAGCGTACCGGGGGCGATGCCGTCATCCGGCCAGCCGTCGGCTTCGTTATAAATAAGACCACATACAATGCATTGCCACTTTTTCATGGGGGTACTTCCTAGGGATTCAGGCCTGGACAAGACCACAGACTTTTTACGTCGACTGAGTTGCTCATCAAATTCAGGGCGTTTTGTACTGATGACGACAGGCAGATGCAAGCACGAATACTGCCAGCAAGCCCTCGGCCGCTCATTCAGGAACCGGCGTGATAAGCTCGCCGGCCTCAATGGCTGCCAATTATGACCCACCGTGCCGCACATAACTTCTCCGCTGATCTCCCCTGTCTGGCTTGAGCAAGGCCAACTTCCTGCGTTGCCTGATGCACAGGTCCTGGACTGGCTGTTTGACCAAGGCTCCCTGACTAGGCGCCTCACTACTGTTTCAGAAAACTCCTTCAGCGTACTTCCGCTTTTTGAAGGCATGCAGGCATTCCGTCCAGACGAATGTGCCGCTTTGAACCTTCCTCGGGGGGCTCAGGGCTGGGTACGTGAAGTGTATTTGCGCGGGCACGGCCAGCCGTGGGTGTTTGCCCGCAGCGTGGTGGTCAAAAGTGCGCTGGAGGATGGTGGCCTGAATATGGATGAGTTGGGCACCCGCTCACTGGGCGAGCTGCTGTTTTGCGATCAGGCGTTTGAGCGCGGCGCATTGCAAGTGTGCCACTACCCGCGTGACTGGTTGCCGCTGGGCGATCAGGCCGATCACTTGTGGGCCCGGCGCTCGCGCTTTGTGCGCGGAGCACTGAGCGTGCTGGTGGCCGAAGTGTTTTTACCCAAACTGTGGGCCGCCCTGAGTGCCCGGTCGGAGAACAACTGATGTACGTGCGCCTGCTCAAATCGCTCAATCGCCTGAACCCCCGGGCCTGGGACTTTATCCAGCTGACCCGCATGGACAAACCCATCGGCATCTACCTGCTGCTGTGGCCGACCCTGTGGGCGTTGTGGGTCGCCGCCAAAGGTGTGCCGTCGCTGAGCAACCTGCTGATCTTTGTGTTCGGTGTGATCCTGACCCGAGCCGGTGGCTGCGTAATCAACGACTTTGCCGACCGCAAGGTGGATGGCCACGTCAAACGCACGGAACAGCGACCCTTGGTCAGCGGAAAAATCAGCAGTAAAGAAGCGCTGGTGTTTTTTGCGTTGCTGATGGGTGTCAGTTTCCTGCTGGTGCTGTGCACGAATGCCCCGACCATCTGGCTGTCATTCGGCGGCCTGGCCCTGGCCGCCAGTTACCCGTTCATGAAACGCTATACCTACTACCCGCAAGTGGTGCTGGGCGCGGCGTTCTCGTGGGGCATGCCCATGGCCTTCACCGCTGAAACCGGCAGCCTGCCTGCTGCGGCCTGGTTGCTGTACATCGCCAATCTGCTGTGGACCGTGGGTTACGACACGTACTACGCCATGACCGACCGTGAGGACGACCTCAAAATCGGGGTCAAATCCACCGCCATCCTGTTTGGAGATGCCGACCGCGTCATCATCCTCAGCCTGCAAGGCCTGGCCTTGGGCTGCCTGTTGCTGGCGGGTTCGCACTTTGAGCTGGGAGGCTGGTTCCATCTTGGTCTGCTGTCGGCCGCGGCGTGCTTCGTGTGGGAATTCTGGTACACCCGTAACCGCGATCCGCAGCGCTGCTTTAAAGCCTTCCTGCATAACCACTGGGCCGGGTTGGCGATTTTTGTGGGGATTGTGCTGGATTACGCGTTGGCGTGAACACCTTCGGCAGCTCCTGCGAGTCTGCCGGCTTGCTTGGTCCCTCGGTCTGCGAACCCGCACGCAGGCGCCACCCTCTTTGTTTCGCAGCAAACGGTGGCGCTAGCCTTCAGACGTAGAGACCAAGCCATGAGTACTCAAAACCCTTCCCAACGCTTTGCCCTTCTCCACACCCTGACCACCCAAACCCCGGTGCTGTTTATCGACAGTCATGCGCCGGTTCAATTCCAGATGAGTTGGCGCCCCTCGGCCTGAGTCATTTTCGGCAAGTTGTCAGTGGGATGAACCGCATTGTTTACGAAGTGCGTTCAGAGACGGTCTACGTGCACATCATTGTTGATTCGCGCAAAAGCTTGCAGTTGCTGCTGACTCAGCAATTGCTACAGGTTGGCCAGTCACCTGGGGAAACACCCCAAACCTGTGGGAGCCGGGCTTGCCCGCGATGGCCGCACCGCGGTCAGCCAGAGACGCCAGGGCGATCCAGTCGCGAGCAAGCCCGCTCCCACAGCAGGTTTTCAGGGTTTTTACCTCACCGGTACCAACCGCAACGTACCGCGTGTATTGAGCTGGATTTCGGCTTCATCCATGTGGGTGATGTCGTAGTCGCCTTCGATGTAGGACTCGGCCTGGTCGCGGTAGTGTTTATCGAACGGCACGCCGCTTTGACCCACCGGGTTGATGGTCAGGCCGTGGGATGGGGTCGCGAAGTCGATCAGGCGTCGGGTAGACGGGCCGTAGGTCACTGGCCAGGGCGCGTTGCCCAGCTTGGCACTGAGGTTGTTCGGCACTTCGTGGCTGCCGGGGGCGGCGAAGGGGCCTACGTTGAACAGCCAGTCCAGCGGCTTTTGCCGGCCCAGCGGGTGGTCGTGGGTCAGGGTGTGGGCGCGGCCCCAGCGCCATTGGGCAGGGTCGTCGCCCAACGCGGCCTTGAGTTGGGTAATGCTGGCCTGCCACGCCACCTTGACGGTGTCGGCCCGGGTCTCTTTTTGCGCTGTAGTGCGGTTGTCCCACCACGGTGAGTCGGGGCTTTGGGCCAGGCGCGGCAAGGCCGCATCGATCACGCGGGTGCTCAGCATGGCGTCAAAAAAGGCATCGCCCAACTTGTCCCGCATGGCCGCCTCGGTCAGGCTGAACAGGAACTGGTTGAACAGCGTGGCGACGGTCGAGTCCAGCGGGTAATCGCCTTTCCACTGCGCCAGTTGCTCCACCAGTTTGCGTTCGGCCGGGTCGCTGACCACTTCGCGCAGCACCGGCAGCAGGGGCTTGAGTACACGTTGCCCGTAGTCGGTTGCGGTACCCAGTTGCAGTGCCTGGCTGTTCTTCAGGTTCCATTTAACGCCGGGCTCGCTGAGCTGGCGATTCAATTGCTGGCCGCGATCCGCCAGGTTGTAGTACCCGGGGATTTCGATGCCAGCCGGTGAGACCGGCTGAAAGTTGGCCGACACGATATAGCCCCGTGCCGGGTTCTCCTCCTGTGGGTTGGCACTGAACGGGTAAAATCCGTCCTTGTCAGCCTGGCCGGTACTGCCATCCAGAATAAACGCCGGATTCACCCCGGCCGGGCGCTTGGGCAGTTGCGCGGCCGCCCACCAGCCAATGTCACCCTTGGCATTGGCCCATACCAGGTTCAGCCCCGGTGCCTGAATATACGTGGCGGCTGTGCGGGCCTTGCTCAAGCTGTCCGCGCGGTTGAGTTGATAGAAACCTTCGAGGATCGGGTTTTTGGTCTCCAGAAAGCCCCACCACATGGCGATCGGGGTGCTGCCCGCCGTG
>JBILYW010000615.1:0-2737 GCA_044377555.1 Pseudomonas sp. | reverse complement strand
GCAGGCATGGCGCGGGCTGTGCTCGGTCACGCTCCAGGCTTGTTGCCAGGCGCTGCCGTGAATGGGCAGGGGGCCGGGAGGGTTGTTGGGTTGCAGGGCGAACCAGTGGCCGGGGCCGTCGAAGCCGCCGTTGCCTATGCGGTTCGACCAGGGCACCAGCGGATAACAGGCCAGTGCATTGGCCGAGTGGGTGCTTAAGGCGCCGTCGGCACTTGGGCGCAGCAGGGGCTGGCCACTGGCGATGATGCTCCAGTCCAGGATGCTGCCACCCACTTGCGGTGCCAGGGTCAGACGGGTCACGCCGTCTTCGAGGGTCAATATCTCAGGGGGCATGGGGCTCTACCGTTAAGGAATGACAGGTCAATCGGCGGCACGGCGCCAGGTGAGCATCACAATACCTGCGACCACGATCAGGCCGCCGATAATTTGTCCGCTGCTGAGCAACTGGTCCAGGATCAGCCAGCCAAACAGCAGGCTTGCCACGGGCTCGACGTTCATCACCGGTGCGTTGCGGGCCATGTTCAGCCGCGTCATGCAGATAAACAGCAGGCAGAACCCCAGGCCATACAGCGCCACCAGGCAGGCCAGAGCTGTCCAGCCGGTGGATGACCCTGGAAGTGACACGCCGCCCGGCAACACACCGCTTACTCCGGCCAGGGCGGCTGCGCAAAACACTATCAGCATGGTCAGCATACTGCGCACCGTGCCGCGTACGCTCGACAGCTTGTGATCGGTGATCCACAGCGCACAGGCGAACACCGAGGCGGCGGCAAAGCCGAAGAGAATGCCTTCGAGCCACTGCGCTTCGGTGCTGTCTTGGTTGGACAGGCGCTCGGGCACGTCCAGGGCAAATATCAGGCCGCACATGATCAGCCCCATGAGCAGCGCCGCGCGCCGTGTTGGCGCCGCACCGCCCAGGGCCCAGGTCAGCAGCACCAGCAGGATCGGCGCCACGTTGGCAATCAACAGCGCCAGTGCCACGGGAATCCTCGCCACGGCCGAATAAATAAAGAAGCTTTGTGCCGCGATCAGTAGCCCCAGCAGTAATTGCCAGCGCCAGTTGGCCGGGGTCAAGCGGGGGCGTTCGCGCTGCCACAGCACCAGGCTGGTCAACACCAGCAAGGTCACGCCAGCGCGACACAGAATGGCCAGTAACAGGCCTGTGTCGTGGTCGAAGGCAATGCGGGCGGCGATATGGTTGCCCGCGAATGCGCAGGCCAGCAGCACCAGAATCAACACGGCGATATGGCGGGGAAACAAAGCAGGAGCAGACATAAGTAACCAGCCTCCTTGGCTGGAAATAAAGCCTCTTGGATAAGCATTGTGGGAGCGGGCTTGCTCGCGATGGGATCGCTGCGGTGTATCAGCTACACCGCGGCGTCTGCATCGCGAGCAAGCCCGCTCCCACAGGAGGGTTTGGTTTACAGCACCAGGCTTGGCAGCCACAGCGAGATGGCCGGAACGTAGGTCACCAGCATCAGCACCATGAACAGCGCCACGTAGAACGGCAGCAGTGCCTTGACGGTGCTTTCGATGGACACCTTGCCCACGGCCGCGCCCACGAACAGCACTGCACCCACCGGCGGTGTAATCAGGCCGATCCCCAGGTTGACCAGCATGATCATGCCGAAGTGCACCGGGTCGACACCGATACCGATGATCACGGGCAGCAGGATCGGTGTCAGGATCAGAATCAGCGGAGCCATGTCCATCACGGTGCCCAGCAGCAGCAACATGACGTTGATGCACATCAGGATCACGTAACGGTTATCCGACAGCGTCAGGAACGCCGTGGTGATCTTCATCGGGATTTCCATCAGCGTCAGGATGTAACCGAAGCTGGCGGCGAAACCGATCAGGATCATCACGATGGAAATGGTACGTACCGCCCGGTGCATCAGCTTGGGCAGGTCGCGCCATTTGTAGTCGCGGTAGATAAACATGGTGACGAAGAACGACCAGAGCACGGCGATGGCGGCCGACTCGGTGGCGGTGAAAATGCCCGACAGGATGCCGCCGAGGATGATGACCATGGCCATCAGGCCCCACATGGCGTCACCGGCGATTTTCAGCGCCTGGCGCAGCGGGATCACTTCACCCTTGGGGTAGTTGCGCTTGCGCGCAAAGATCATGCACAGGCCCATCATCACCGCGCTGAGCAACAGCCCCGGCATGATCCCGGCAATAAACAGCGACGCGATCGACACCGTGCCGCCCGCCGCCAGCGAGTACAGCACCGAGTTGTGGCTCGGTGGTGTGAGCAAGGCCTGTACCGAACCGCTGACCGTGACCGCCGTAGAGAAGTCACGGGGGTAGCCGGCGCGTTCCATTTCCGGAATCAGCACTGAGCCCACCGACGCCGTGTCGGCCACGGAAGAGCCGGAGATCGCGCCGAAGAAGGTCGAGGCCACAATGTTAACCAGCGACAGGCCGCCGCGGACAAAGCCCACCAGCACCCCGGCGAAGGCCACCAGCCTGCGCGACATGCCGCCCTCGGCCATGATCGCACCTGCCAGCACGAAGAACGGGATCGCCAGCAGGGAGAATTTGTTGACGCCGCCGGCGACCTGAATCATCAGGGCGTCGAACGGGATCTCGATCCACCAGGCGCCGATCAATGCCGACAGGCCCAGCGCATAGGCGACCGGCATGCCGATAAGGATCAAGGCGATAAAGCTGCCCAACAGTACGATTGCGTCCATTTATACGGCCTCTTCGCTGGCTTCAACGATGTCGA
>JBILYW010000614.1:0-2738 GCA_044377555.1 Pseudomonas sp. | reverse complement strand
TAGATGGTGTAGAAACTCAGCTGGTCTTCAGGCTCAAAGGTCGAGATCTTTTTGCCGGTGTCATCACGGACCACCTTGTGGGTGTATCCGCCCTGCAGGCTCCAGCCCGGGCTCAGCTCACCGGATATTTCCAGCTCGTAGCCCTTGGTTTTCGCTGAAGTGCCCTTGAAAGCGTAGTTGGGCGGGGTGGGCGACAGGTTGTTCCACGCATCGTCGGGGATGGGGCGATTGCTTTCCTTGACTTCAAAGTACGCCAGACTGGCGTTCAGACGGCCATCGAAAAACTCGCTCTTGAGGCCGATCTCATAGTTTTCACCCTCGTCCGGATCAAGCATCTTGCTGTTGCGGTCAAGGTTGTAGAACTCCTGAGGCATGAACACATCGGTGTAGCTGGCGTACGCCGTAAGGTAGTCGTTCAGGTCATAGGTGACGCCCGCGTAGGGAATCAAGCGCCCCGACTCGCGGTAAGTATTGGTAGTGCCGGTGAGGGTGTAGTTGACTACCCGGCCGCCCAGAAAGACTTTCAAGTCATCGGTGACATTCAGGCGTGTGGTCGCGTACATGCCGGTCTGACGCACTGTGTCATCGCTGATTTGCGATGCATTGCCCCAGTCGGGTTTGGCCAGGTGCCCGTTCCAGTTGAAGTAGTCGACGATGTTCGGCGTGCCGAAGGTTACGTCCCAATAGCCTTTGCCTTTCCAGTTCGCGGTACTGATCGAACCGCCCAGCACCAGCTCATGTTCACGGCCCAGAAAATCGTAGGGGCCGCTGACATAGAGGTCGGCCGCATCACTGGTGGTTTCGCCCTTGTAGCGTTGTGCGTTGATCTTGGCAGTGCCATCCGCCGCAGGCTGGTTGAACTGGATGGCCCCCAATTGGGCATCGTAGCCATTGATCTTGTGGTCCAGTTGCAGCTTGCCCACCCAGCCACTGCCCAGGTCCTGTTCCAGGGTCGCGAACACGGTGCGGGTGTATTGCTGCCAACTGCTCCAGTCGGTGGCGTTGCTGAACGAGCGTTTGGCGCTGTTGATCTCGCCCGCGTAGTTGTACAGCGGAAAACTGCCCGACCAGGTAGAACCCTGGGGTTTGTTGTCCTGATAGTCGGCGCCCACGGTCAGCAAGGTGTCTGGCGTCAGGTCGACTTCGAGGATGCCGTAGAACACCGAACTCTGGTTGGAGTAGCGGTCGATATACGACTGCCTGTCCTGATAGGCCGCGACCGCGCGACCACGCACATTGCCGGTTTCGGTCAATGGCCCGCTGAGGTCCACTTCAGTGCGGTAGTTGTCCCACGAGCCTGCACCCGTGGTGATATGGCCGTGAAAGTCGTGGGTGGGTTTTTTGCGCACCAGGTTGATGGTGCCCCCCAGGGAACCTGCCCCGCTGAGCAGGCCGGAGGCGCCCTTGAGCACCTCGATGCGGTCATAGATCGCCATGTCGCTCAGGGTGTTGCCCGCCGAATAGGCAACGTTGCGCACGGCAGAGGGAATGCCGTCGTACTGGAAGTTGTTGATCGAGAAACCGCGGGAGTAGTAGTTGGTCCGGTCAGTGTCGTAGGCCGACACGGTGATGCCCGGTGTATGGCGCATCACGTCGTCGACATTGTCGAGCGCGAAGTCATCCATGTGCTGACGGGTGATCACGCTGATCGATTGCGGCGTCTCCCGGGGTGTCAGCACCAGGCGGGTGGCCGTGGCAATGGCGCCCGGCGTGTAGGAGCCGGTGCCCTCGGTCACTGTGCCCAACTGGTTGGTGATGACCTGGGTGGCCCCCAGTTCCAGCATGTCGCCGGTGTTGCTGGCGACCAGAACATAGCCTCCGTTGCTCTGACGCTGAGCCTGCAACCCGCTGTTGGCGAGCAAGCGGTCCAGGCCTTCCTCGATGCTGTATGAGCCTTCAAGCCCGCCGGTGCTGAGGTGGCGAGCCTGTTCAGTGTCGAACGAAATCGTGACCCCCGCTTGCACACCGAATTGAGTCAGGGCCTTGCCCAGCGGGCCTGCGCCGATCTGATAAACCGTCTGGCTTTGCGCAGCTGCCTGAGTGGGCATCAGTGCCAGACCGGACAGGCTGGCGAGGGACGCGCCAAATACTGCCAGGCGAACAGCGCGGGTTATTTTTGTGGTGGCATTGAGGGGGAGCGGGGGCATTCGGTGATCCTTGCGTGGTCATGGCACAAACGCGCTGTAGTCGCGGCTTATGTCATTGACGGATGAGAATCGAAATCAGCAAGGTTAAAGTTCAAACCATTTGAGCCTGAACTTATGCCGGTTCGATGCTGGCCCAGTACCGGGTCAGGTAACGAACCTTCACCGGCAAGGTTTTGCTCAGGTTCTCCAGCACTGTCTCGGTGTCATCGAGACGAAATGCCCCAGAAATACTCAGGTTCCGAACCGATGTTGCACAGCGCAGCACCCCTGGGCGATAGCGCCCCAACTCCTCGATAAAGTCGCCCAGCCGCCAGTCGTCCACGCTCAACATCCCCTGTACCCAGGCGGTTGAACCCGAAGGTAGCGGCTGAATGTCATCAACGTTATCGCGATCGAAAGTGACTTGTTGCCCGGCTTCCAGGCGCATGGGCTGGTCGATGTACCCGAAGGGCCGTATTTCAACAGCCGATTGCAGCACGCCGACCCGCGTGTGCTCAGGTAACTGACGCACGCTGAAGCGGGTGCCGAGTGCGCGTACGCTGCCATCCTCGGTGTGCACGATGAACGGGCGCTGGGCGGGGTCCCGGGCGG
>JBILYW010000099.1:0-8440 GCA_044377555.1 Pseudomonas sp. | reverse complement strand
TTCGGTGATTGAGTGCGGCTCGATTTCCGCCGCCGCCGAACAAGCAGGGCAAACACCTTCCGCCGTCAGCCGCACGCTGTCACGGCTGGAGGCCAAGCTCGAAACCACTTTGATCAACCGCACAACGAGGCGCATGGACCTGACAGAAGAGGGCAAGTTTTTCTTCGAGCGGGCCAAGCTGATCCTTGAGCAAATGGACGAGCTTGAAGAGCGCCTGATCTCACACCAGCGCACCCCGTCCGGGCGCCTGCGCATCAATGCCGCCTCGCCCTTCATGTTGCATGCCATCGTGCCGTACCTCCCCGAGTTCCGGGCGCTGTACCCCGAGATCCAGCTGGAACTCAACAGCAACGACCTGATCATTGACTTGCTGGAGCAGAGCACCGACATCGCGATTCGCATCGGCACCCTGGCCGACTCCACCTTGCACGCCCGCTCCCTGGGTTGCAGCCCGCTGAACATCCTCGCCAGCCCCGACTACATCGCCCGATGCGGCGCACCCGCCAGCGTTGCCGATCTGGCCAGCCACACCCTGATCGGGTTTACCCAGAACGATGGCCTCAACCAGTGGCCGTTGCGTTATGCACAGGGTGATCGCTGGCCCATCCAGCCTGCCATCAGCGCCTCCAGTGGCGAGACGGTCCGGCATTTGGCGCTGCAAGGGCAGGGCATCGCCTGCCTGTCGCACTTCATGACCGTTGAAGACATCAACGCCGGGCGCCTGCAGGTAGTGCTGGGCGAATTCAACAGCGGCTACCGCCAGCCGATCAACGCCGTGTACTACCGCAACTCGCAACTGGCGCTGCGTATTCAGTGTTTTCTGGACTTTATCCAGGACAAGCTGGCCAGCTATGCGATTTGCGACTTCAGGGGATAAACCTTGTGGGAGCGGGCTCCCGCACTTTGCATACTCCTTCGCACTTTTACTTTTGTTGTTTGAAAACGTTTCTGAAATCAGACAAGGTTCAGCATCGTCCTACAAAAACAAAAGGAAGTTGCAATGCGTGTTGTATGGTTCAAAACCCTGGCCTTGACGGCTGCCATCGCGGCCAGTTCTTCAGCTTTTGCCGTCACGCTGGACGGCGGCGCCGTTGCCGCCCCGGATCAATACGGTGCCGAAGTTGCGGCACAAATCCTTAAAAAAGGCGGTAACGCCGTAGACGCCGCAGTGGCCACCGCCTTCACCCTGGCAGTGACTTACCCCGAGGCCGGCAACATCGGCGGCGGCGGTTTCATGACGATGTACATCGACGGCAAACCCTACTTCCTGGACTACCGCGAAACGGCCCCCAAAGCCGCTACCCGCGATATGTACCTCAATGACAAAGGCGAAATCATCGAAAACCTGAGCCTGGTGGGCACTCGCGCCGCAGGCGTGCCCGGTACGGTGATGGGCTTGTGGGAAGCGCACCAGCGCTTTGGCAAGTTGCCGTGGGCCGAGTTGCTGACCCCGGCCGTGGGTTACGCCAAAAACGGTTTCAAGGTGGCCGACCAGCAATACCAGTACCGCGAAGATGCGCTGGCGCTGTTTAACGGCACCACCAACTTCAGCGACTACTTTGGCACCATGAAGCCCGGCGAAACCTTCAAGCAACCGGAGCTGGCCAAGACCCTGGAGCGCATCGCCGACCAGGGCGCCAAAGAGTTCTACCACGGCCAGACCGCGGATCTGCTGGTTGCACAAATGCAGCAGGACAAAGGCCTGATCACCAAAGAAGACCTCAACGAGTACAAGGTCAACTGGCGTGAGCCGATGCGTGTGGATTTCCGTGGCAATACCCTGTACACCGCGCCGCTGCCAAGCTCGGGCGGGATCGCGCTGGCGCAGTTGATCGGTATCAAGGAAGACCGTGCGGCAGACTTCAAGGGTGTTGAGCTGAACTCCGCACCCTATATCCACTTGCTGGCTGAAATTGAAAAGCGCGTATTCGCTGACCGTGCCGATTACCTCGGCGACCCGGACTTCGGCAAGATGCCGGTGGCAGAACTGACCGACCCGGCCTACATCGCCAAGCGTGCGAAAGAGGTCAACCCGAAAGCGATTTCGCCGACGGCCAATATCAAGCCGGGCCTGGAACCGCATCAGACCACGCACTTCTCCATCGTCGACAAACAGGGCAACGCCGTCAGCAACACCTACACCCTGAACTGGGATTACGGCAGCGGCGTTGTAGTTAAAGGCGCAGGCTTTTTGCTGAACGACGAAATGGATGACTTCAGCTCCAAGCCGGGCGTGGCCAACGCCTTTGGTGTGGTGGGCGGCAATGCCAACGCCATCGAACCGGGCAAGCGCATGCTGTCGTCCATGAGCCCGAGCCTGGTGACCCGCGATGGTCAGGTCACGCTGGTGCTGGGTACTCCGGGTGGTTCGCGGATTTTCACCTCGATTTTCCAGGTGCTGAACAACATCTACGACTACAACCTGCCGCTGGAAAAAGCCGTGGCTGCACAGCGTGTGCATCACCAGTTGCTGCCTAAAGACACCATCTATTTCGACGCTTATGCGCCGCTGACCGGCAAAGTGGCCGATGAGCTCAAAGCCATGGGTTACACCCTGGAAGATCAGGGCTGGAACATGGGCGATATCCAGGCCATCCGCGTGAACGGCACCCAGCTTGAAACCGCCTCCGATCCCCGTGGCCGTGGGGTTGGCATGGTGGTGAAATAAGCGCGTCACCGGTGTGAACTCAAGTGTGGGAGCGAGCCTGCTCGCGAAAGTCTCCTTAAGGATCTTCGCGAGCAGGCTCGCTCCCACAATGGTTTTATAGCCTGCACAATTTGTTACCATCTGCTGCTTGTTACTCCCTCCGTTTATCCAGTCCCGAATTTTAGGTAAACCATGAAACTCAAACGTCTGCGCGCTGATGTCCTGGCCGGGCTCACGACGTCGTTCGCCCTTTTGCCCGAGTGCATCGCATTCGCGCTGGTGGCCCATCTCAACCCGCTGATGGGCCTGTACGGCGCGTTTATCATTTGCACTCTCACCGCGCTGTTCGGCGGGCGGCCGGGCATGGTCTCCGGTGCAGCCGGGTCCATGGCTGTGGTGATCGTCGCGCTGGTGGTGCAACACGGTGTGCAGTACTTGCTGGCGACCGTGCTGCTGGGCGGGGTGATCATGCTGGCGTTCGGTCTGCTCAAACTCGGCAAATTGGTGCGCATGGTGCCGCACCCGGTGATGCTCGGTTTCGTCAACGGTCTGGCGATCGTGATTGCCATGGCGCAACTGGACCACTTCAAGGACGGGGACACCTGGCTCAGTGGCCTGGCGCTGTACATGATGGTCGGGCTGGTGGCGCTGACCATGGCCATCGTCTATCTGTTGCCGCGCCTGACCCGCGCTGCGCCGCCTGCACTGGTGGCGATTCTGGGCGTTGGCCTGGCGGTTTACCTGCTGGGCCTGCCGACCCGCACCCTGGGCGACATGGCGCACATTGCTGGCGGCTTGCCGACCTTTAGCCTGCCGCAGATTCCCTGGACCCTGGAAACCCTGTACATCATCGCGCCCTACGCCATCGTAATGGCAGTGGTCGGTCTGCTGGAGACCCTGCTGACGTTGAACCTGACGGACGAGATCACCGAAAGCCGTGGCTACCCGGACCGCGAGTGCGTGGCACTGGGCGCCGCAAACATGGTGTCGGGGGTGTTCGGCGGCATGGGCGGTTGCGCGATGATCGGGCAAACCGTGGTCAACCTCAGCTCCGGTGGGCGGGGTCGCCTGTCCGGCATCACGGCCGGGGTGATGATTTTGCTGTTCGTGCTGTTTCTGTCGCCGTTTATCGAACGTATCCCGTTGGCGGCGCTGGTGGGCGTGATGTTTGTGGTTTCGCAGCAGACCTTCGCCTGGGCCTCTTTGCGGGTGCTGAACAAGGTGCCGCTGAACGATGTGCTGGTGATCATCGCGGTGACGGTGATTACCGTGCTCACCGACCTGGCAGTGGCGGTGATGTGCGGGGTGATTATTGCGGCGCTCAACTTTGCCTGGCAGCAGGCGCGCCAGCTGTATGCCGACGCGGATTTGCAGAGTGATGGCAGCAAGCTTTACCGCGTGCATGGCACGCTGTTTTTTGCGTCCACTACAGCGTTTCTCAAACAGTTCGACCCGGCCAGCGATCCGGCTCAGGTGACGCTGGATTGCCGCCACCTGAACTTCATGGATTACTCGGCCATCGCGGCGCTGGACACCCTGCGCGAGCGCTATCGCAAGGCGGGCAAGCATCTGCGGGTGCTGCATTTGTCCGAGCGCAGCAAGAAGTTGCTCAAGCGCGCCCGTGTGCATCACGAATAACCGGTGGGAGCGGGCTTGCTCGCGATGCCGGCGTCGCGGTGTGTCTGGCATCACGCGGAGCAGGCCCGCTCCCGCAGAGCGATGTAAATCCACTCCCGCGATTTTCATTTTTGACTGTCGCTCATACCTGAACGCGACAGCACATACCGGTTTGCGAAAGTAATTTTCATAAAGATTGAAAATAGCCTTCGGTAATGCTTTTTGAGTTTCACAAGAACTCAAAAAATATTGCCGGGGGAACCTCGTATGACGCCATCGTCGGGCTACGGGCTGCTGCTGTACGCCGCCATTGCCATCATTGCGCTGATCGTTCTGATCGCGCGCTACAAGATCAACCCGTTTATCGTCATCACCCTGGTTTCCATCGGGCTGGGCCTGATGGCGGGCATGCCTGCAGGCAGTGTGATGGGGGCTTATGAGGGCGGTGTCGGCAAAACCCTGGGGCATATTGCGCTGGTGGTCGCGCTGGGCACGATGCTCGGCAAGATGATGGCCGAGTCGGGGGGCGCCGAGCAGGTGGCGCGCACCTTGATTGACCGCTTCGGTGAGCGCAACGCGCACTGGGCCATGGTCTGCATCGCGTTCCTGGTGGGCTTGCCGCTGTTTTTTGAAGTCGGTTTTGTATTGCTGGTGCCGATTGCCTTCACCGTTGCGCGCCGGGTCGGGGTGTCGGTGCTGATGGTCGGTTTGCCGATGGTGGCCGGTTTGTCCGTGGTGCACGCCCTGGTGCCACCGCACCCGGCGGCGATGCTGGCGGTGCAGGCGTATCAGGCGTCCGTTGGGCAAACCCTGATGTACGCGATTCTGATCGGTATTCCCACGGCGATCATCGCCGGGCCGCTGTTCGCCAAATTCATCGTGCCGCGCATTCAGTTGCCTGCCGAGAACCCGCTGGAAAAACAATTTATCAACCGCGAACCCCGCACACGCCTGCCGAGTTGCAGCATCACCCTGGGCACGATCCTGTTGCCGGTGGTGCTGATGCTGATCGGCGGCTGGGCTGACCTGATTTCCACCCCGGGCAGCGGCTTCAACCAGTTTTTGCAGTTCATCGGCAACTCGGTGATGGCACTGCTGATCGCCACTGTGGTCAGCTTCTGGACCTTGGGCCTGGCCCAGGGCTTTAGCCGCGAATCGATCCTCAAGTTCACCAACGAGTGCCTGGCGCCAACGGCGAGCATCACGTTGCTGGTGGGCGCGGGCGGTGGCCTGAACCGGATTCTGATCGACTCGGGGGTGACCACTGAAATTGTCGGTCTGGCCCAGGATTTTCAATTGTCGCCGCTGTTTATGGGCTGGGTGTTTGCCGCGCTGATGCGTATCGCCACCGGCTCGGCCACCGTCGCCATGACCACCGCCTCGGGGGTTGTGGCGCCGGTGGCGATTGGCCTGGGTTATCCGCACCCGGAATTATTGGTGCTGGCCACGGGCGCTGGCTCGGTGATTTTTTCCCACGTGAACGACGGCGGCTTCTGGCTGGTGAAGGAATACTTCAATATGACCGTCGCCCAAACCTTCAAAACCTGGACGGTGCTGGAAACCCTGATTTCCGTGGTGGCGTTTGGTTTTGTCCTGATCCTTTCAGAGCTGATTTAAATGGACATCCTGTATCAAATTCGCGTTCGCCAGGACACCTTCAGCGCCGCCGAAGCGCGCATCGCCCGGCTGATGCTCAGCGACATCGGCTTTGCCGCGAGCGCCAGCCTCGACGAACTGGCGCTGCGGGCCGAGGTCAGCAGTGCCACCTTGTCGCGCTTTGCCCGAAGCGTCGGTTGCCGCGATTTGCGTGACCTGCGCCTGCAATTGGCCCAGGCCAGCGGGGTGGGTAACCGCTTTCTGGATAGCGCGAGCATGCCTGAGCAATCGGCATTTTTTCGCCAGATCGTGGGGGATATCGAATCGACGCTGCATGAGCATCTGGCCGGTTTCAACGGTGAAAGATTTGCCGATGCGGTCCGGGTGCTGAGCGAAGCGAGGATGATTCACGCGTTCGGCATGGGCGGTTGTTCCAGTGTGTGCAGCGATGAATTGCAGGTGCGCCTCGTGCGGCTGGGCTACCCCATCGCTGCCTGCCGCGACGCCGTGATGATGCGCGTAGTGGCCGCGACCCTCGGGGCGGAACACGCCGTTATTGTGTGCTCTTTGACGGGGCAGACCCCGGAGCTGATCGAGGCGGTCAAGCTGGCCCACAACTATGGCGCCAAGGTGATCGCGATCACCCGGCCCGACTCGCCGCTGGCTGAGCTGGCAGATGTGGTGCTGGCGCTGCAAGGCGTGGAAACCAGCTTTATCTACAAGCCCACCGCTGCCCGTTACGGCATGTTGCTGGCCATTGACGTGCTCGCCACCGAGCTGGCGCTGTCGATGCCCGAGGCCAATCAGGAGCGCTTGCGCCGGATCAAACTGGCACTGGACGACTATCGTGGCGGCGACGACTGCCTGCCGTTGGGGGATTGAAATGCGCTACGACACACTGATTCGCAATGCACGGGTGATTGATGGCAGCAACGCGCCAGGCTATATGGCCGATGTGGCGGTGCGCGCCGGGCGTATCGAGCGCATCGGCGAGCGGATCGATGCCCGCGCCGAGCATGAGATCGACGCCGCAGGTCGGGTGCTGGCGCCGGGGTTTATTGATGTGCACACCCACGACGACACGGTGGTTATCCGCCAGCCGCAGATGC
Source organism: Pseudomonas sp. (assembly GCA_044377555.1). Classification (GTDB taxonomy): domain Bacteria; phylum Pseudomonadota; class Gammaproteobacteria; order Pseudomonadales; family Pseudomonadaceae; genus Aquipseudomonas. Next base: position 1,471 of record JBILYW010000099.1, on the reverse strand, counting down.
TGCCCAAGCTCAGTCAGGGCGTGACCACGGTGATTGTCGGCAACTGCGGCATCAGCGCTTCGCCAGTCACCTTGCGCGCTGAGCCGCCAGACCCGATGAACCTGCTCGGCGCCAGAGCCGCGTTTGTATACCCGCGCTTCAGTGACTATCGCGCTGCGGTCGAGGCGGCGAACCCTGCGTTGAATGTCGCCGCGCTGATCGGTCATACGGCGCTGCGCAGCAACCATATGGACGACCTGCACCGCACTGCCACGCCCGGCGAAATCCACGGCATGCGCGAGCAATTGCGCGAGAGCCTGGAGGCCGGAGCCCTTGGGTTATCCACAGGGCTGGCTTACGCCAGTGCGTTCAATGCCGAGACCGATGAGGTGCTGCAACTGGCCGCCGAACTGAGCGCATTCGGTGGGCTGTACACCACCCATTTGCGCAGTGAATTCGAACCGGTGCTGGAGGCCATGGACGAAGCGTTTTTGATCGGGCGCCAGGCCCGAGTGCCGGTGATTATTTCCCACCTCAAATGCGCCGGTGCCGGGAACTGGGGGCGTAGCCCGCTGTTGCTGGCGGCGCTGGAACAGGCGGCAAAAACCCATCCGGTGGGCTGCGATTGCTATCCCTATGCGGCGAGCTCCTCGACCCTGGACCTCAAGCAAGTGACCGATGCGTTTCGCATCACTATCACCTGGTCGACGCCGCACCCCGAAGTGGGAGGTCGTGATCTTGTGGACATTGCCGGGGCGTGGGGAGTGTCGTTAATCGACGCGGCCAAGCGCCTGCAGCCGGCCGGCGCGGTGTATTACGGGATGGACGAAAGCGATGTGCGCCGGATTCTGGCGCACCCGTTGTCGATGATCGGTTCCGATGGCTTGCCCGAAGACCCGTTCCCGCACCCGCGTTTGTGGGGGGCATTCCCACGGGTGCTGGGGCATTTCAGCCGTGACGTGGGGCTGTTCCCGTTGCACACGGCGGTGCACAAGATGACAGGGTTGTCGGCGGGGCGTTTTGGTCTGAGGGAGCGGGGCGAAATACGCGAAGGCCACTGGGCGGACCTGGTGCTGTTCGATGCCGAAAAAGTACGCGATGTGGCGGACTTCAACCAACCGCAACAGGCAGCTGAAGGGATTGACGGGGTGTGGGTCAACGGCGTGTTGAGTTATCAACAGGGCGCGGCCAGCGGCAATCGCGCCGGAGTGTTTTTAGCCCGCTGATGTTGCTGTTGTGGGAGCGGACTTGTTCGCGATTCAGGCGACTGGGTGCAACTGATACACCGCATCGATTTTGTCGCGAGCAAGCCCGCTCCCACAGGTTCAGAGTGGTTACACCTTGAAGTGGCTCACCATCCCTTGGAGTTGATTGCCCAGCCGCGCCAGTTCAACGCTGGACTTGGCGGTTTCGTCGCTGGCCGCTGCGGTTTGTTCCGAAACGTCGCGCACGTTGACGATGCTGCGGCTGATCTCTTCGGCCACTGCGCTTT
>JBILYW010000098.1:0-8445 GCA_044377555.1 Pseudomonas sp. | reverse complement strand
TGGGTTTGCACCAGCCGCTGGTTTTCATCGATCTCGTCCGGCATTTGTTCAAGCTCGTTGGCCAGTGTTTCTTCCTCGTCACTCTGTACCGCCACCGCTTGTTTGCTGGCCAGGCCTTGAGCGATCTGGTCGATGCTGTCGGCAATCCTGCGCCCGGCGCCTTCGATCAACTGCTCGCGCACTTCGCCGGGCAATTCGGCGTCGCGGTGGGCGCCCAGGCCTGACAGGTAGCTGAGCAAGGTGTGGGACAGCACCAGAAAGCGGAAACCCATGTCGGCATCCTTACGGAAGTGCCCCGGTTCCATCAGCATGTTGGCCAGGGTGGTCGACAGGGCTGCATCGGCGTTGTGGGCGTTACGTCGCGCCAGCCGATACGCCAGGTTGTCGCTTTTGCCCTGAGCGTACTGCTGCATGATCTGGCGCAGGTACAGGCTGTTGCAGCTCAAGGTATTGGCCAGCACCTGGTTCAGGCGACGGCCCTGCCAGTCCGGCAAGAACAGGAACACCGCCGCCGCCGCAATGACACTGCCCACCAGGGTATCGAACAGTCGGGGCAGGAACAGCCCGTAACCGTCACCCACCTGGTTGAAGCAAAACAGGATCATCAGGGTAATGGCTGCGGTGCTCAGCGTGTAGCGCGTGGTGCGGTTGATAAAGAACACCACCCCGGCCACGACGGCAAACATCGACTGCACCAAGGGGTTGGGGAACAGGTCGAACAGTGCCCAGCCCACGGCCAGGCCGATGGCGGTGCCGATGATGCGCTGGCTGAACTTGCGCCGCGTGGCGCCGTAGCTCGGTTGGCAAACGAACAGCGTGGTGAGGATGATCCAGTAGCCCTGGCTCGGGTGAATCCAGTGCACCATCGCAAAACCGATGCTCAGCGCCAAGGGCAGGCGCAAGGCGTGACGGAAGATCAGCGACGTTGGCGTCAGGTGCTGGCGCAGGCGTGACCAGACATCCTTGAGGTTGCGCGGCGAGCGGTCCAGCAGGCTGCTGTCGGTGGCATCCGCCAGGGTGTCGGGGTTGCTTGCGTCGCTCAACAGGCGGTCGAGGGTGCCCAGGTTGGCCGCCAGTGCCCGTAGCGAACGCAGCAGCCCGCGCCATGCCGGGTTGCTCTGGATGCGCAGGTGCTCGAGGGAGGCGTGCAAGTCGCCCAGCGCCTCGGCAAAGCTGTCGTCATAGACAAACGGCTGGCGCAGCTTGATCGATTCCGACAGGCGCTGGCAGGCCACGCCTTGCTGGCGCAGCAGGCGTTGGCAGCGGAACATGACATCACTGTGAAAGAAGGCATCGGCCAGCGCGTTGTACGGGTAATGGGAAGAGCTGGCGCGCTCGTGGATGTCCTGCGCGAGGAAGTACAGCTTGAGGTAGCGGCTGAGCTTGGAGCCCGGCCGTGAGTTGCCGACCCGGTGCAGGATGATTTCTTTGGCGGTGTTCAGTGCCGCTACAACCCGGCCGTTTTGCCGGGCCAGTTCCAGTCGGCCTGCTTCGACATCCAGCTTGCGGATCGGCTCAAACAGCGAGGATTTTATTTTCAGGTACAGGCCCAGCTCCCAGAACAGCCGGGCCAGGCTTTGCTGTACCGGTTGATTGGAAAACAGCGCCTGCCACAGCACCGACAGCATCCCGTACCACGCCGCGCCCGCTACCAGCAGCAAGGGTTCGTGCCAGAAATTGGTGACTTCGCCGCCACGCTGGTCGACGCCGATCATGGTGTAGACGGCCAGAATCAGTGTGGCCGAAGCAATCGCCCCGTAGCGCTCACCCAGTGCTCCGAGCATGGTCAGGCCGAAGCTGGCCAGCGCGAGCGCGCAGACCATCAACCAAGGGTAGGGGAAAAGCAGTTCGACACTGAGTGCAGAGGCGGTGAAACACACCAGCGTTACCAGCAAGGCGTTGAGACGGCCTTGCCAGCTGTCATCGGTCTCAGACAGCGCGCTGGCGATAATCCCCAGAAACAGCGGGATCAGCAGCGACATCTCATCCTGGTACCAGCAAAAAGCCATGCTGCCGGTCAGGGCGATAAATACCCGGACGCTGTAACTGAACTTGTCCAGAGCCCACAAGCGGCGCAGGGAGTGCTGAAAGCTTTTTGATGACATGGAGTGGCGGTGCCTGGCTCGTGATTCGCTAACTTGAGCCAGATAAGACGACAGCGCAATGGCACTGTCACATCGAACACAAAATATTTTTTGGGGTTGCCATCGCGAGCAGGCTCGCTCCCACAAGAGCAGTGCAATTTACCTGTGGGAGCGAGCCTGCTCGCGAAAGCCGCGATACGGTCCTGGACTAGACGTACTGCGCCGCCGCATACCCCGAAGCCCACGCCCACTGAAAGTTGAAGCCACCCAGGTGGCCGCTCACATCCAGCACTTCGCCCACAAAGTACAAACCGGGGCTTTTCAGCGACTCCATGGTCTTGGACGATACTTCGCGAGTGTCGACCCCGCCCAGCGTCACTTCGGCGGTGCGATAACCTTCGGTGCCGGCCGGTACCACTTTCCAGCTCGCCAGTTTTTCAGCCACCTGCGCCAGCTCGGCCGGGGTGTACTGCTTCATGGGTTTGGACTCGAACCAGTGCTCGGCCAGCAGGTTGGCCATCTTCTTGGTGAAGATCTCGCCAAGCAGGGTTTTGAGCTCGCTGTTGGGGCGTTCGGCTTGCTGGGTTTGCAACCAGCTCAGTGCGTCGAGGTCGGGCAGCAGGTTGATTTCGACCGTGTCGCCGGTGTTCCAGAACGACGAAATCTGCAAGATCGCCGGCCCGCTCAAGCCCCGATGGGTGAACAGGATATTTTCGCGAAAGCTTTGATCGTTGCAGCTCACCAGGCAATCCACCGAGGTGCCCGACAGTTCGGTGCAGATCTCTTTGAGCTGATCGGTGATGGTGAACGGCACCAGGCCTGCGCGGGTAGGCAGCAGAGTGTGGCCGAACTGTTTGGCGATTTGATAACCAAAACCGGTGGCGCCGAGGGTCGGGATCGACAGCCCGCCAGTGGCGACGACCAGCGACTGGCAGTCAACCGGCCCCAGGGTGGTGTTGAGGCTGTAGCCGTTGTCGGTCTTTTCGATCTGCTCGACCGAGGTGTCCAGGTGCAGGCTCACGCCCGCTTTTTGGCACTCATCGAGGAGCATTTCGAGGATGTCGCTAGACTTGTTGTCGCAGAACAGTTGGCCGAGTTTTTTCTCGTGGTACGGCACGCCGTGCTTGCACACCAGCTCGATGAAATCCCACTGGGTGTAGCGCGCCAGGGCCGACTTGCAGAAGTGCGGGTTCTGCGACAGGAAATTGTTGGGTTCGGTGTACATGTTGGTGAAGTTGCAGCGGCCACCGCCCGACATCAGGATCTTTTTGCCCGCCTTGTTGGCGTGGTCGATCAGCATGACCTTGCGTCCACGGCCGGCAGCAGTCAGCGCGCACATCAAACCTGCGGCGCCAGCGCCAATAATCACAACGTCGGTAGAGCGCAAAGCGGTGTCCTCACAAAATTTATATTCAAGCCAAACCTAATGTGGGAACGGGCTTGCTCGCGATTGCAGCACCTCGGTCATTCAGCTGAACCGAGTTGTTTGCATCGCGAGCAAGCCCGCTCCCACATTTGATCGCCAGTGTTCAGGCGATCTCTTACAAAACCCGCACGCGCAGTACGCGGCCTTTGATTTTGCCTTCGCTCAAGCGCTGTGCAGCCTGTTTGGCCACGGTACGGTCAACAGCCACGTAGGCCTGGAAGTCAAAGATCGCGATTTTGCCGACCTGGGCACCCGGGATGCCCGCGTCGCCAGTCAGGGCACCAAGGATGTCGCCCGGGCGAACCTTGTCTTTACGACCTGCGCCGATCACCAGTGTGCTCATGGCCGGCAGCAAAGGTGCGCCGCCCTGAGAGGTGAGGGTGTCCAGGGTTTCCCAGTTCAGAGGGGCTTTCTGCAGTTGCTCGATGGCCTGGGCGCGGTGCGCTTCGGACGGTGCAACCAGGCTGATCGCAACACCTTTTTCGCCAGCGCGGCCGGTACGGCCAACACGGTGAATGTGGATTTCCGAGTCACGGGCCAGCTCAACGTTGAGCACCATGTCCAGGGCGTCGATGTCCAGACCACGGGCTGCAACGTCAGTGGCAACCAGTACCGAAGTCGAACGGTTGGCAAACATCGCCAGCACCTGGTCACGGTCGCGCTGTTCCAGATCGCCGTGCAGGCCGACTGCCGAAATGCCCTTGGACGTCAGGTGATCAACGGTTTCCTGAACCTGCTGCTTGGTGAAGCAGAACGCGACGCACGATTGCGGGCGGAAGTGGCCCAGCACCTTGGTCACAGCGCTCATGCGCTCTTCAGGCGAGATCTCGTAGAAACGCTGTTCGATCTGGCTGTCAGTGTGCAATGCCTCAGCTTTTACTTGCTGCGGGTTGCGCATGAACTTGGACGACAGCTGCTTGATGCCGGCCGGGTAGGTGGCCGAGAACAGCAGGGTCTGACGACGTTCCGGGGTTTTAACAATGATGTCTTCGATGGCGTCGTAGAAGCCCATGTCCAGCATGCGGTCGGCTTCGTCGAGGACCAGGGTGTTCAGGCCGTCCAGTACCAGCGAGCCTTTGCGCAAGTGCTGCTGGATACGGCCCGGGGTGCCGACGATGATGTGCGCGCCGTGTTCCAGCGAACCGATTTGTGGGCCGAAAGACACGCCACCACACAGGGTCAGCACTTTGATGTTGTCTTCGGCGCGGGCCAGACGGCGGATTTCCTTGGCAACCTGGTCGGCCAGTTCGCGGGTCGGGCAGATCACGAGGGCCTGGCAACCAAAGAAGCGCGGGTTGATCGGGTTCAGCAGGCCGATGCCGAAGGCGGCAGTTTTGCCGCTGCCGGTCTTCGCCTGGGCGATCAGGTCCATGCCTTTGAGGATCACCGGCAAGCTCTGCGCCTGGATCGGCGTCATCTGGGCATAACCGAGGGAGTCGAGGTTAGCCAGCATGGCGGCGGACAGAGGCAGAGTGTTAAAAGCGGTGGCAATGGTGGTCACGAGACTGGCCTGCAAAACAAAATGTCGCGCAGTGTACCAGTCCCATGCCCTTTGCCTGAACATTCTGGACGAGATGTCATCCGGTTCTGTTTAAAAAGCCACTTAATGTTCCAGTTCATGCTCCGAGTTGGCCTTGGGTTTACGCCCGTCCTGGGGTGACAGTTGCAGGAAAATAGCCGCCGCCAGCATTGCCATGATCCCGACTGTCAGGAAGGTCAGCTGGAACGCCCCGAGTACCGTATCCACCCCGTCGCCACCGCCATCGCCCGTAAAACCGCCGAGCAAGGCCCCGGCGCAGGCAACGCCCAGGCTCAAGGACAATTGCGCCACCACCGACAGCAAACTGTTGCCGCTGCTGGCGCTGGCGTCATCAAGGTCGATCAGGGTGACGGTATTCATCGCGGTGAACTGCAGCGAGTTGATCGCCCCCAACACCGCCAGCATCGACAACAACAGCGGATAAGGCGTGTGCTCGGTGACCAGGCCCATGCTGGCGAGCATCAGGCCCAGGGCAAAGGTGTTGGCCGTGAGCACGGTGCGATAACCGGCGCGCTCAATCAGCGGGCGGGCGACCCACTTGGCCAGCATGGCGGCTGCGGCCAGCGGCAGCATGCTCATCCCGGCCTGTGACGGGGAATAACCCAGGGCGACTTGCAGCAGCAGCGGCACCAGAAACGGCAGGGCGCCGCTGCCCAGGCGAGCAAACAGATTACCGAGAATGCCCACCGCAAAGGTTTTGGTTTTAAACAGGGCCGGCGAAAACAGCGGGTTGCTGATATTGCCCGCCCGCAACCAATAGGCGGCCAGGCACGCCATACCGGCGAACAGCAACAACATCACGCGCAGATGGGGCATGTGCAACTCGCCCAGGCCCTCCATGGCAATGGTGATGAAAATCATCGCCGCACCGAACAGCACAAAGCCCAGCCCGTCGAAACGGGTGCGCTCGCTGCCGCGCAGATCCGGAATGAAGTGCCACACCGCCCAGCAACCGAGAATGCCCACCGGCAGGTTGATCAGGAAGATCCAGTGCCAGCTCAGGTACTGCACCATCCAGCCGCCCATGGTCGGGCCGATCAGCGGGCCGAGCAGGCCGGGGATGGTGATAAAGCCCATGATCCGCACCAGTTCCGAGCGCGGGTAAGCCTTGAGCACCACCAGTCGGCCGATGGGCAGCATCAAGGCACCGCCCAGACCCTGGATGATCCGCGCGCCGATCAGCTCGTTGAGAGTGTTGGACAAGGCACAGAGCAACGAACCAAAACTGAACAGGAGGATGGCGCTGAAGAAGATTTTTTTGGTGCCGAAGCGGTCGGCGATCCAGCCCGAAGCGGGGATCAGCAGGGCCACGGTGAGCATGTACGCAACGATCACCCCTTGCATGCGCAGCGGGTTTTCTTTCAGGTCGCTGGCCATGTCGGGCAGGGCGGTGTTGAGGATGGTGCCGTCGAGGGACTGCATGAAAAACGCGATGGCCACCACCCATGGCAGCCAGCGTAATGTTTCAGGACTCAGAACCGGGCGTACGGGCATAAGGCCTCTTTTTATGAACTGTCAAAAATCCAATGTGGGAGCGGGCTTGCTCGCGATTGAACCGCTGCGGTTTACCTGAAAAATCCGGGCGCCGCATCGCGAGCAACCCGCTCCCACTATTGATCGGTGGCGATGCTTACAGGGTCAATGTCAGCTTTTTGACCAATGCCCCCGGCAGCAGGTTCGAGGCTGTCTGGCGCTGATCGTAAGTGCTGGCCGACAGCAACAGTTCGCGCTCCACCGTCAATGCTTCGAGTTGCGAGCCCAGCAGACTATAGACGCTGTCATCAAAGCGCATGGTGTTGACCGGGGCCTTTATTTCGCCGTTTTCGACCCAGAACGTCGCGAAGCGGGTCATGCCGGTCAGGCGCGCCGCCGGCTGGTCCGAGTAGTTCAAGTACCACAGGTTGCTGATGTACAGCCCGGTGCCCAATTGCTTGAGGATATCGGCCTGTTCCAGGGCGCCCGCCGCCATCGCCAGTGCGCTCGGTGCTTCGCCCCAAGGTGCGCCATTAACCTCAAGGCCATATTCGGCTGCGCTGCGCGAGCCCACCAGTTGCTGGTTGGCTTTGCCGTGTTTGACCAGCGACAAGTCCTGGCGCGGGTAGCCCTCGCCGGAAAACGCCGGGCTCAGTGACTGGCTGACCTGCTCGTCAAAAGACACCAGCGGGCTCAGTTGCGCATCCCCGGCGTAGAGTTTTTGCAACGGGCTGGATTTGCTGGCCAGTGCCTGGGCCGAAAAGCCGCCCCAGCACAGCATGCTCATCACTTCTTCCAGCGCCGCCGGGGCCAGGTAGGCGCGGTACTCGCCGGGGGCCAGGGCATGCAGCGGGCGATCCAGAAAGCTCAGTTGCTCGCGGGCCAGTTGCATGCGCCGGGCGAAACGCTCGCTGTCCCAGTCGGCCCCGGCGTAGCTGGCTTTCACCGCTTGGCCGTTGCTGTGAAACAGGCTCCAGTCGAAGTTGAAGCTGTTGGCCTGGTGCCAGCCAAATGCGCCTTCGGAGCTGGCATAGCCGTAGCTGATAGGGCCGCTGGCATAAAAGCCCACCAGATCCACGCCCTCGCAGGCGCTGCGGATTTCTTCCAGGACCCGGGCGGTGTCCGGCAGTGGTCGACCCTGTACGTTATCGCTGTGCCAGGGCTGCGGGTTCAGCAGCAAATACGGGTCGGCGGGCAGCATCGGCAGGGTTTCGCGCAGTTGCTGCAATGCGTCGGCCAGGCGTTGGCTGTCGACCTCCAGCTCGCCAGCCAGGGTGAGGCTGACATCGGCATGGCGGCCGTCGTTGATCAGCTTGAGGCTCAGGCTGGCTTGCTGCACAAGCCCGGCCTGACGCACCTTGCCTTTGTTGAAACGGATAAATTCCGAGGCCTCGGCGTCATAGCCCAGGGTGAATTGCTCAGGGGGGCGGATCGCGTCGCCCAGCCATTGCACCAATGCCTTGAACTGCTCTGCCTGACTCAATGGGGTACTCATCAGGCATCGCCTCCAAACACGTCAATATTGCTGAACACACACGCGGGGGATGCATGCCCCACGCGGATCACCTGGTTGGGTTCGCCCTTGCCGCAGTTCGGGGTGCCCAGCACCTTGAAGGTACTGGCGTCGCCCACGGCGCTGAGGTTGCGCCAGAACTGCTCGGAAATACCGCGATAGTTCGGGTTTTTAACCACGCCCTTGAGCTCGCCGTTCTCGATCAACTGGCCCCACTCACACCCGAACTGGAACTTGTTGCGCGCATCGTCAATCGACCAAGAACGGTTGGTGGCCATCAGTATTCCGTTTTCGATCCCGCCAATCAGTTGGTCCATCGACTGATCGCCGGGTTCGATATTGAGGTTGGCCATGCGGTCAATCGGCGGCCGGTTCCAGCCGCAGGCGCGGCTGTTGGCCACGCCTTCAA
>JBILYW010000613.1:0-2741 GCA_044377555.1 Pseudomonas sp. | reverse complement strand
TGCTCGATCTTGGCGGGTGAGGTGCTGGCTGGCATCACGGCAATAAAGGGCAAACCCAGCAGCCGGGCAAAATAGGCTTCAGACACCGCTGTCGAACCGCTGGACGCTTCGATCACGGCAGAACCGGACTTTAACCAGCCATTGCACAGGGCATACAAAAACAGCGAACGCGCCAAGCGGTGCTTGAGGCTCCCCGTCGGGTGGCTTGACTCATCCTTGAAATACAACTCGATACCCGGCAACCCCGGCAGCGACACAGGAATCAGATGGGTGTCAGCACAGCGCTGAAAATCCGCTTCAATCGTGCGGATGGCTTCGCGGGCCCACTGGCGGTCTTGGTTCATGGGGGTGGCTCGTGATAGCAACAAGAAGGAAAGCACAGCAAGGCTGTGCAGCGAAGAACAGCCAATCCTAAGATATTTCCTGTGCTCGCCACAGGCACAATACCGACTCAATTTGACACGCAACTGCTAGGCTTCTGAGCGATACTTGAATGAACCTCGCCTTATAACAAAAAAGAATATAGTTTTTGTTTTAACCACTAACCTCACAGGTTAGGGTGTCGCACCCTTTACTTAATCGATGGAGAGCGACCTTGCCTCTGCGTAGTACTTTCACTCGTTTCTTTCAGTTGGAAGCTGCCAGCGGTCTGCTGTTGATTGCCGCGGCCGCTCTGGCTTTGATCATCAATAACTCACCGCTTTCCCACTACTACACGGCCTTTCTGGACGTGCCGGTAGCGGTGCAAATCGGGGCCCTGCAAATTGCCAAGCCTTCACTGCTATGGATCAACGATGGCCTGATGGCCTTGTTCTTTCTGCTGATCGGCCTGGAGGTCAAGCGCGAGCTGCTTGACGGGCAACTGTCCAAGCCCTCGCAGGTGGTGCTGCCCGGTGCGGCCGCCATCGGCGGCATGGTGGTACCGGCGCTGATCTACTGGTACATCAACAAAGACTACCCCGATGCACTCGGCGGCTGGGCAATCCCCATGGCCACCGACATTGCCTTCGCCCTGGGCGTGCTGGCCCTGCTCGGCAAGCGTGTGCCGGTATCGCTCAAGCTGTTCCTGATGACGCTGGCGATCATCGATGACCTGGGGGCAATCATCGTGATTGCGGTGTTCTACTCCAGCGAGCTGTCCGGCGTGTCGCTGTTGCTGGCCGCCGCGTGCCTGATTGCCTTGATTGCGATGAATCGCATGGGGGTGATCAAGGTCGCGCCTTATATGATCATCGGCCTGATCCTCTGGGTGTGCGTGCTCAAAAGCGGTGTACATGCCACGCTGGCGGGTGTGACCCTGGCGTTCTGCATTCCACTGCGCACCAAGAACTCCGAGCCTTCGCCGTTGATGAGCATCGAGCATGCGCTGCATCCATGGGTGGCTTACGCGATCCTGCCGTTATTTGCATTTGCCAATGCCGGCGTATCGCTGGCGGGCATCACCCTGCACAGCTTCGTCAGTCACGTGCCGATGGGCATTGCGGCGGGCTTGCTGATCGGTAAAACCGTAGGCGTCTTCGGTCTGACCTGGCTTGCAATCAAGACCGGCATGGCATCACTGCCAACAGGCGCAAACTGGGGCCAGGTGTTTGGTGTCGCCATCCTGTGCGGTATCGGCTTCACCATGAGCCTGTTCGTGGGCTCACTGGCGTTCGTGGCGGGCAGTAGCGACTATGTGGGCATGGACCGCATGGGCATCCTGACCGGTTCGATCCTGGCTGCATTTATCGGCTATGGCGTCACGCTGTTCTTCAGCCGTAAACAATCCATAGCGTGACCCTGCCGTAATGCGGGAGCGGGCTGGCCCTGACAAAGGCAACGCAGATCACCTGCGTTGCCTTTGTCACGGGAAAACCGCCAAAAGAGGGAAACGTGGTCGATAAATTCCAGGTTGTTCAATACGCGGGCATCACCGTGATGTTCCCGGCAGCGTTGGTTATTGCTGCCTGGCTCTGGTCTGCTGCGTCGAAGAAAATCGCGCTGTCATGGTTGGCAGTGCTGGTGTGCGCCTACCTCATCGTGGGCGTCAGCAAGATCCTGTTCAAGGGCTGGGGCATTGGCCTGGAAGACCTGGGAATTGCGGTCATCAGCGGTCATGCGATGAATGCCTGCCTGGTGTTCACCGTGATGCTGAACCTGCTGTGCCAGCAACTTGATCAACGCTTGCGCTGGCCAGTGCTTGGGGCCGGATTGCTGGCGACCTGGTGGTTTGCCATCAATTATGTCGCCCATACCATCCATCCCTTGCCGGAAGCCATCGCAGGAGCACTGATCGGTTCGGTTGCTGCTTGCGTGTTTCTGTTCAGCCTCAAGCCAAACAGCCTCGGCAAGATCCCTCGCCCTGCACTGGTGATGGGGCTGGCCGTGGTGCTGGCGTTCAACAGCATGCCCAAGTACACCGCGGAAAGGCTGCTGGACCACATCGCCATCTCGCTGTCAGGTGCAGAGCAGGCGTTCAGACACTCGTCCTGACCTGTGAAGCTGCACATGAAAAAACCCCGGCCAGTTCACACTGGCCGGGGTTTTGTTTTAGCGCTGCGCCCGATTTACTGGGTAACGCGGCTGGTGCCGTCAACGGTCATGATGCGCACGCGCTCACCGGTACGGAATACCTGGTTCGGCTCGACCTGCTGCACGTAGGCACGGGTGCTGCCGTCGTCTTCACGTACGGTGATTTCTACACCCTGGGTTTTGGTCAGGCCCGACTCGGCCGCCGAACCCAGCAGGCCACCGGCTACTGC
>JBILYW010000611.1:0-2742 GCA_044377555.1 Pseudomonas sp. | reverse complement strand
ATGACGCCGGAGAACACCGATGGATCCTGCCGTACTTGAAGAATGGATGATGACGATTCTGGTCAGTGTGCTGATCATTTTCATGGCCTTTATCGTCTGGGATCTGGCCAAGAAGTCCAAAGCCGGGCGCTTTGGCTCGCTCATCCTGTTTTTCGTACTGGGCCTGGGCGTCGCCGCGTTCATCATCAAAAGCGTGGTCATCGCACTGATCGAGTCCGGCTCGCTATAGGCGCGCAGGAACTTCCTTGTATTGCCCCTGTTCCAGCCCTTCAATCGTCCAGTCGCCAATGCGTACCCGCACCAGCCGCAAGGTCGGCAAGCCCACCGCAGCGGTCATGCGCCGCACCTGACGGTTACGCCCTTCGCGAATCACCAGTTCCAGCCATGAGGTCGGGATGCTTTTGCGAAAGCGCACCGGCGGGTTGCGCGGCCATAGCTGCGGCTCTTCGAGGGCCCTGGCTTCGGCGGGCAGGGTCTTGCCGTCATTGAGCTCTACGCCGTCACGCAACTGCTGCAGTTGCTCCGGGGTGGGCTCGCCTTCCACTTGCACCCAATAAGTCTTGGGCAACTTGTGCTTGGGATCGGCAATGCGTGCCTGTAGCTGGCCATCATTGGTCAACAGCAGTAAACCTTCGCTGTCCCGATCCAGTCGCCCGGCCGGGTAAATCCCGGGGATGGGGATAAAGTCCTTGAGCGTCGCCCGCCCGCCTTCGTCGCTGAACTGGGTCAGCACATCGAACGGTTTATTGAACAAAAACAGCTTGGGATCAGCAGGCGGCGCTTTGGCCACACGGCGACTGGCAGCCTGAGGGCTGGTGGTTTGGGGCGCCGAACGGCGTGGGGCGGGACGAGCAGGACGGGACATGGCAAGAAGGACATCTAACGATCAGGGCCTGTAATGCTAGTGCCCTGACCGCTAAATGACCATCCTGGATCAACGGAACGGCGGCTCGTCGAAGCTGCGCAGTTTGCGCGAGTGCAGAGAATTGAGCTGGCTGCGCATCAAGTCCACGGCGGCGAGGCCGATTTTCAGATGCTGGCTCACGGCCCGTTCATAGAATGCGTTGGCCGAACCCGGCAGTTTGATTTCACTGTGCAGCGGTTTGTCCGACACGCACAGCAAGGTGCCGTAAGGAACTCGCAAGCGATAACCCTGGGCGGCGATAGTGCCGCTTTCCATGTCCACGGCCACCGCACGGGACAGGTTGATCAGCGGACGCTCCTGGGCCCAGCGCAGCTCCCAGTTACGGTCGTCATAGGTCAGTACGGTGCCGGTGCGCAGACGCTTTTTCAGTTCGTCGCCACGTTCGCCAGTGACTTGAGCGGCGGCTTCCTGCAACGCCAGTTGCACCTCGGCCAGGGCCGGGATCGGAATATTGGGCGGCACCACACGGTCGAGAATCCCGTCGCGGCGCATATAGGCGTGGGCCAATACGTAGTCGCCAATGGTCTGCGACTGGCGCAGACCGCCACAGTGACCAATCATCAGCCAGCAATGCGGGCGCAGCACCGCCAGGTGATCGGTGATGTTTTTCGCGTTGGAAGGACCAACGCCGATGTTCACCAGGGTCACGCCATGGCCGTCGCTGGCCTGCAAGTGATACGCCGGCATCTGATAGCGGTGCCACACCACGCCCGCCGCAATGGCCTGCGCTTCGCCGTAGTCCATGGCCTTTTCGATGATCACGTTGCCCGGCAGCACCATGCGCACAAAGCGCGGGTTATCGCGCAGTTGCTCAAGCCCATGGAGGATGAACTGATCGACATAGCGATGGTAGTTGGTCAGCAAAATCCACGGCTGTACATGGCGCCAGTCGCTGCCGGTGTAGTGCACTAGACGGCGCAGCGAGAAGTCGACCCTTGCGGCGTCGAACAGCGCCAGTGGCAGGGGATCGGTGTTTGCCCAGTCGTACAGGCCATCGGCGATGCCATCAGTGGCCGCCGACAGGTCGGTACTCGGGAACACCCGCGCCAGGGCTGCCGCCGTAACGCCGGAGCCGGCCAGTTCATCGCCCTGCTCGACCACATAGGGGTAAGGAATATTTTGCTGGCTGATGCCCACTTCGACTTCAACCGTGAAGTCGCGCATCAAGGGCACCAGCTGTTCCAGCAGATAGTTACGGAACGCGGCGGGATGGGTCACGGTGATGCTGTAAGTGCCCGGCAACTGGACTTTGGCGTACGCCCGGGTCAGGGTCGGGATTTCGCCGTTGATGCTGTTGGTCAGCCGCAGCTCCGGGTAGCGGAACAGGGCGCGCTCCTCGGCGCTGGGTTCAATTCGATCCTTGAGATAACGCTTGAGCGCCTGGCTCAACGCCGTGGTTGCGCGTTCGTGCAAGGCTGCGAGCCGCTCGACGGCCTCTTCAGCGGTGGAAACGACAATAAAAGCTTCGGTCACGATAAGCATCCTGTCTTCTGAACGGGCAGGCCATTATCTTGCCTGTATCGATGGTTAAAGGCAGCTATAAAATTGCCTGTTGGAAATTTCCTGTGGGAGCCGAATATTGGCGCCTTACGCAAATCAGTGTGGGAGCGGGCTGCCCGCGATGGCATCTACCGGGTGTGGCAGATAAACCCCGTCGTCTGCATCGCAGGCAAGCCAGCTCCCACAGGGCTGGGGATGTTCAGGCAGCTTGCGGTGTAGCGCGAGCAACGATGGCGGCTACGTTCAACCCCCGTGGCAGCGTGCCGTAAACCCGGCCACTGCCTTGCAGGCGACTGGCGATAAAGGCGTCGCTGACG
>JBILYW010000612.1:0-2742 GCA_044377555.1 Pseudomonas sp. | reverse complement strand
CGCGCAAGCAGGACGTGATTTTCTCCCTGCTCAAAAAGCACGCGAAAAGCGGCGAGGAAATCTCCGGTGATGGCGTGCTGGAGATTCTCCAGGACGGCTTCGGCTTCCTGCGTTCCGCTGACGCTTCCTACCTGGCCGGCCCGGACGATATCTACGTCTCGCCTAGCCAGATTCGACGCTTCAACTTGCGCACTGGCGATACCATCGTCGGTAAAATCCGTCCGCCTAAAGAAGGCGAGCGGTACTTCGCACTGCTGAAAGTCGACACGATCAACTACGATCGTCCAGAGAACGCGAAAAACAAGATTCTCTTCGAGAACTTGACCCCGCTGTTCCCGACCATTCGCATGAAGATGGAAATCGGTAACGGTTCCACCGAAGATCTGACCGGTCGTGTCATCGACCTCTGTGCTCCGATCGGTAAAGGTCAGCGCGGTCTGATCGTTGCTCCGCCAAAAGCGGGCAAGACCATCATGTTGCAGAACATCGCGTCGAACATTTCGCGTAACAACCCTGAAGTGCACTTGATCGTTCTGCTGATCGACGAGCGCCCGGAAGAAGTAACCGAAATGCAGCGTACCGTGCGCGGCGAAGTGGTTGCCTCCACCTTCGACGAGCCACCAACCCGCCACGTGCAGGTTGCTGAAATGGTGATCGAGAAGGCCAAGCGCCTGGTCGAACACAAAAAAGACGTGGTGATCCTGCTCGACTCCATCACCCGTCTGGCCCGTGCCTACAACACCGTGATCCCGAGCTCCGGCAAGGTATTGACTGGTGGTGTCGATGCTCACGCCCTTGAGAAGCCAAAGCGTTTCTTCGGTGCTGCGCGAAACATCGAAGAAGGCGGCTCGCTGACCATCATCGCTACCGCGCTGGTTGAAACCGGCTCGAAGATGGATGAAGTGATCTACGAAGAGTTCAAAGGCACCGGCAACATGGAACTGCCTCTGGACCGCAAGATCGCTGAAAAGCGCGTCTTCCCTGCGATCAACATCAACCGCTCCGGCACACGCCGCGAAGAGTTGCTGACCGCAGACGACGAGCTGCAACGCATGTGGATTCTGCGCAAGCTGTTGCACCCGATGGACGAAGTAGCGGCTATCGAGTTTTTGATCGACAAACTGAAGCAGACTAAGACTAACGATGAGTTCTTCTTGTCGATGAAACGTAAGTAATACGTTTTTTCGAGCTTCAATAATGGCGCCCCCAGGGGCGCCATTTTTTTTGTAATGAAAGGGAGGATTCAGGTTAAGTTTGGTCAATAACAACAATGAATTGGCAGGCTTGAACGGTTATGACTTCTCTTGTGTATCGCAGAGACATCGATGGGTTGCGCGCCGTCGCGGTCATTGCTGTTGTTTTGTTTCATTTTGGGGTTCCGGGTTTCACCGGCGGGTTTGTTGGCGTTGATGTGTTTTTCGTCATTTCCGGATATTTGATTACTTCAATCATCTGGCGCCAACGCGAAACCGGGCGCTTCAGTTTTGTTGAGTTCTGGGCGCGGCGTGCGCGCCGGATCTTGCCGGCGCTGTTTGTGCTGATGGCCATAGTGCTGGCCGCAGGCTGGTTCCTGATGGCACCCAAGGACTACGAAGAGCTGGGACGCTCAGTGCGTTATCAGGTGATGTTCGTCTCAAACCTCCTGTTTATGCGCCAGGAGGGCTACTTCGATGTAGCCAGCGATTTAAAACCGCTGCTGCACACTTGGTCATTGTCTGTTGAAGAACAGTTCTACATTGTCTTTCCATTGGTACTGACGCTGCTTTCCAGTCGTTTCAAGCACTGGCGTATGGCCTTGTTCGCGGTGTTAGTGATGTCGTTCGGGCTGAGTGTGTGGGCCGTAGCTGCGCATCCGGAAAAAGCCTTTTTCCTTTTACCGATGCGGGCCTGGGAGCTGCTGGCGGGGGCAATGCTGGCAGTTGCCCCAATGAGCAAGATACGTCTGACGCCCTCGGCAGCCCAAATAATCAGCCTTGTTGGTCTGGGGCTGATCCTTGTCGCGGTTTTTGCGTATGACAAAAGCACGCCTTTCCCTGGTGCTGCAGCACTGTTGCCCGTTGTGGGTGTCGTTTCGCTGATTTGGGCCAATGCGCAGCACAGCACTTGGGTGGGGCGTGTGTTAAGCACCCGCACGATGGTGGGGTTGGGCCTGATTTCCTATTCCTGGTATTTATGGCACTGGCCGGTCTTTGTCTTTGGCAGCTATGCGAGCGTGGATGCATTTGGCCCCGGACAGACCGCCGCTCTGATTGTTCTGACGTTGATCCTGGGTTATTTATCCTGGCGCTTTGTTGAAACCCCCTTTCGCGAGCGTCGATTATTGGCAGGCCGTCGTCAGATCCTTACAGCTGCTGGCCTTGGCATTCTGGTATTGGGCCTGGCGGGGCAGGCACTGCGCTGGACTGATGGTTTACCGTCGCGTCTGTCAGACCAGGCACTGCAATATGCCCGGGCCAGTGAGTGGAGGCCTGAGCTGATGGCGTGTATCACCGATGATAAAAGCCCGGCCGACACTCCTTTTTGCCGTTATGGTCGACCGACCGGGGCGCCTGCCCGCTTACTGGTTTGGGGGGATAGCCACGCCACCGCATTGATCCCGGCACTACAAGACCGTGCACAGCGATATGGCGTCAATGTGATGCTGGCCAGTTCGGCCGGCTGCCTGCCACTGGAGGGGCTGGAGCATGGTGCGCGATGCGCCGACTACAACCGGCGCGTGGAGCGCACCTTGGCCACTGAACC
>JBILYW010000097.1:0-8452 GCA_044377555.1 Pseudomonas sp. | reverse complement strand
CTTGCCTTGCTTGACCAGCCCTTCAGGGCTGTTCATGTGGGCCATCATCAGGAAACCCACCGTGTCCATGCCCAGCTTGCGGGCATAGGAGATGTGCTGTTCCGACACGTCGGCTTCGGTGCAGTGGGTGGCGACGCGGATCGTGTTGACCCCCAGTTCATACGCCATCTGCAGATGATCCACGGTGCCGATACCGGGCAGCAGCAGGGCCGATACCCTGGCCTGTTTCATCATCGGGATGACCGCCGACAGGTATTGCTCATCGGTGTGCGCCGGGAAGCCGTAGTTCACCGAGCTGCCGCCCAGGCCATCGCCATGGGTGACTTCAATCAAGGGCACGCCAGCAGCATCCAGGCCGCAGGCGATGTCTTTCATCTGTTGCAGGGTGATCTGGTGACGCTTGGGGTGCATGCCGTCGCGCAGGCACATGTCATGCACGGTGATTTTTTTGCCGCGAAGATCCATGGTCGGTTCCTTAAGCGAGGGCAGGTTGTGGGGCGGATGCCTTGAGTTGCAGTTCGCCCTTGAGGATTTCCTCGGCGAACATCTCGGCGGTGCGCGCAGCGGCGGCGGTCATGATGTCCAGGTTGCCGGCGTACTTGGGCAGGTAGTCGCCCAGGCCTTCGACTTCCATGAAGATTGACACCCGATTGCCGTCAAACACCGGGCCATTGACCAGCTTGTAGCCCGGCACGTACTGCTGCACCTGCTCGATCATGTCGGCAATGGCCAGGGTGATCGCGGCCTGATCCGGCTCGGTTTCGGTCAGGCAATGCACAGTGTCGCGCATGATCAGCGGCGGCTCGGCCGGGTTGACGATGATGATTGCCTTGCCTTTTTTCGCGCCGCCCACCTGCTCGATGGCGCTGGCGGTGGTGCGGGTGAACTCGTCGATGTTCTTGCGCGTCCCCGGGCCGACCGACTTGGACGCCGCGGTGGCAACGATCTCGGCATACGCCACCGGCTGCACGCTGGACACGGCGGCCACCAGGGGAATCGTCGCCTGGCCACCGCAGGTGACCATATTGACGTTCATCGCGCCGCGCTTGAGGTTGGCCTTGAGGTTCACCGGCGGCACGCAGTACGGGCCGATGGCGGCGGGCGTCAGGTCGATCATCAGCACGCCCAGCTCATTGAGCTTGCGGCTGTTTTCAGCGTGCACATAAGCCGATGTGGCATCAAAGGCGATCTGGATATTGTCCGCCAGCACGTGCGGCAACAGCCCGTCGACCCCGTCGCTGGTGGTTTTCAGGCCCATCTCGCGGGCACGGCTCAGGCCTTCGGACGTGGCGTCGATGCCCACCATCCATACCGGCTCCAGCACTTCGCTGCGCAGCAGTTTATAGAGCAGGTCGGTGCCGATATTGCCCGGCCCGATGAGGGCGCATTTGATCTTTTTGTTCATGGGAAGGGTCTCGAACGGGGTTTAGGACACAAAGCGCAGCCGGGCCGAGCCCAGACCGCTGAGGGTCAGGCTGACCTCATCACCGGGCTGCACAGGCACCAGCGGCGCCAGTGCACCGGAAAGGATGATTTCACCCTTGCGAAACGGAATGTCGAACTTGCCCAGGGTGTTGGCCAGCCAGGCCACGGCTTCACACGGATGGCCCTGTACAGCCGAGCCAAAACCGTTACCGGCCGGCTGGCCGTTTTTGAGCAGGTGCAGCTCGACCTTGGCCAGGTCCAGTTCACGAGGGTTGATGCGTTGTTCACCCAAAGCGAACACGCCACACGAAGCGTTGTCGGCCACGGTGTCCTGAATGCGGATTTTCCAGTCGGCGATACGCGAGTCGACAATCTCGAAGCACGGCACCACCCAAAGGCTGGCGGCCATGACGTCCTCGGCGGTGATGCCGGGGCCGTGCAAGTCTTCGCCCAGAATGAAGGCGATCTCGCCCTCGGCGCGGGGCTGAACCAGCTGGTGGGCGCTAAAGCTCACGTCGCTGTTGTCGGCGACCTGCATGCGGTCGGTCAAAAAACCGAAATCGGGCTGATGCACATCGAGCATTTCCTGCACGGCACGGCTGGTGACGCCGATTTTCTTGCCGATCACCTGTTCGCCCAGAGCTTCACGGCGCTGCAAAAAACGCAGGGAGATCCGGTAGGCAGTTTCCAGGGTCAAGTCCGGGTAACGCTGGGTCAGCGGCTGCACACTGCGACGCTCGCGAAGCGCGTGAAACAGCTCATCGCCCAGGGCTTCAATCAACTGTGTGTCCATTAATACGCTCTCTTGAAACTGAAAAAACCCTTGTGTGAGCGGGCTTGCTCGCGATGGAATCACTGCGCTCTGCCAGATAGACCGCATCGCCTGCATCGCGAGCAAGCCCGCTCCCACCGTTTGTTGTGCCGTGAACTAGCCCGGCCAGACACTCGACTCAGCGCCGCCGTCCACTTCCAGAATTTTGCCGGTGACCCAGCGCGAAGCCGGGGTTGCCAGGTAGAGCGCCGCTGCCGCGATGTCTTCAACTTCGCCCAGGCTTTGCAGCGGGGTGGCCTTGATCATGCCTTCGCGCATGGCCACCGGCAGGACGCGGTTCAGGGCGTCGGTCAGGACCGGGCCCGGGGCAATGGCGTTGACCCGCACCAGCGGTGCGAAATCCTGGGCCAGCAAACGGGTCATATGGCTCAGCGCGGCCTTGGCGGTGCCGTAGGCGCTGAACTGGGTTTGCGCATAACGCGCTGCCCCCGAGGTGATATTGATCACGTTGCCGTTGCCCGCATCGCGCATGTGCGGCACGCACAGCTGGCACAGGTGATAGGCCGAAGACACGTTGAACCGCATGATTTCTTCAAAGCGCTCAACGCTCAGGGTCAGCGGGTCGTTGGGGCCAGCACCGCCGGCGTTGTTCACCAGGTGGGTGATGCGGCCCATCTGCTCACGGGCCTGGGCCACCAGCGCGCTGCGCTGTTCGGTGTCATTCACGTCGCAGCTCAATGCCAGGGCGCGGCGCCCCAGGGCACGGATTTCTTCAGCCACAGCCTCAACGTCGCCCAGGGTGCGGGCTGCCAGTACCACGTCGGCGCCCGCCTGGGCATAGGCCAGGGCGATACCGCGGCCAATGCCGCGGCCGCCGCCCGTGATCACGGCCACGCTGCCGGTGAGGTTGAAGCGCTCAATGATGTTCATAAATGATCCTTGTCCTTTTTAGGTAAAGCGTTAACGCGGCGCCCACAGGTCAGGCAGGCCCGGGTCGCTGGCGGCAATCAGGCGCTTGAGCAGGACCTTGAGCGCCTGGGCATCGCCAGGGCCCAGCTTGGCCGACACGTTTTCTTCCACCGCCTTGGCCAGCGCCAGCTGCTGCAGCGACGCCTCGCGACCGGTAGCGGTCAGCACATAGCGCGGTTCCTGCTGGCTGCCTTCGAGGGCGACCAGGTTTTGTTTTTCGAGGAAACGCATGCTGGCCACGGTGACCACGTGCCCGGTGTAGCCGACGAAGGTGTTGATTTCGTCCAGGGTCAGGTTGTCACGGATGCACAGCACCGAAAGGATGAAAAACGCATGCTCATCCAGTTTCTGGTTGCTCAGCAGACGATGCAAGGCATCGAGCAACTGGTAGTGGGCGCGGCCCAGCAGGTACCCGAGCAAGTCTTCGGTGTAGCTGCATTCAGGCGGTGGCGGGGTGGTCGCCAGGCGCAGTTCACTGCGTGGTTTGCGGGTTGCCAGGGCGTACTGGCCGCTCTGGAAGGCCAGCGGTGCGCGGTCGCTGTGATCAAAGGCAAGCACCTCGCCGACAAAGATCACATGGTCGCCCCCTTCATACTGAAAGGCGGTGCGGCACTGAAAGCGGGCGGTGCAGTCCTGCAACAGCGGCGCTTCGCTGATGCCGTTGTCGAGTTCGATCTCGGCAAACTTGTTTTCGCCCTGCATCGCAAAGCGGCCGGACAGCGGCTCCTGCTCGGTGGACAGCACATGCACGTTCCAGTGCTTGCCGGAACTGAACACCGGCAGGCTGCGGGCGGACTTGGCCAGGCTCCACAGCACCAGCGGCGGGTTGAGTGATACCGAGTTGAAACTGTTGGCCGTAATGCCGATGGGCGAACCGTCTTCTGCCTGGGTGGTGATGATCGTCACCCCGGTGGTGAAGGTGCCCAGCGCGGTACGGAATGCCTGCGGATCGAAACTGCTTTGCATTGCCATGACGAACCCCATGGATTGAATTTTCGTGCTGGCAGTATTCCCCCCGCTGCGGGGCGCTACATCGTCTTAATGGACTAACGAATACAGCCGATTATCGTCCGATTGGACGAGGCAAACCGGGGCGCTATTCGCTAGGGTCTGTTGACGTTTGGTTGTGGCCGCGCCGATAGCCTATGTGGTGCAGGGCAAGGCACGAGCAGCGTGGTTTGGTTGTTCCAAATAAGCTGCGAGCAGCGCCGCCCTGCGCCTTGCCTGGCAAAATTTGACCCAGCGACGCAGCTCACAACCAAACGTCAACAGACCCTAGCGTCGGCTCATTGAATCGGTGTATCAGAGGACTCATCCATGACGTTCAGCAGCACTTCTCCAGAACAGCTGTCCAGCCTGTTGGCGGCGCAAAAAAAAGCCTTTACCCAGGCCGGGCTCGTCACTGCAGGGCAGCGCCGGGACCGTATTCAACGGGTGATAGAGCTGCTGGTGCGCTATCAGCAGCCGCTGGTAGAAGCCATGGATGCGGATTTTGGCGGCAGGCCCCAGGGCTTTTCATTGATGAACGACGTACTGGGGTCGCTGGCATCGCTCAAGTATGCGCGCGACCATCTTGCCCACTGGGTTGAGGACGAGCCGCGGCAAGTGTTTGCGCCCTATGACCAGCTGGGCGCCAAGGCCTGGGTGATGCATCAGCCCAAAGGGTCCATCGGCATTCTGGGTACCTGGAATGCGCCGCTGTTTACCTTGCTCAGCCCTCTGGCTTGCGTACTGGCCGCGGGCAACCGGGCCATTCTCAAGCCGTCGGAAGTGGTGCCGCGTACCGCGCAGGTGCTGGCCCAGGCTTTTACCGAGCTGTTCGACCCGCTGGAAATCGGCGTAGTGACCGGCGACGCCGAACTGGCCCAGGTGTTTACCTCGCAACCCTTCGATCATCTGGTGTTTACCGGCAGCACCGCCGTGGCGCGTTCGGTCATGCGCAATGCGGCTGAAAACCTGGTGCCCCTGACCCTGGAACTGGGGGGCAAGTCACCGGTGATCATTTCCTCCAGCGCCGACCTGGCCAAGGCCGCCTTCAGTATTGCGGTGGCCAAAGCCAACAACGGCGGGCAAATCTGCATCAACCCGGACGTGGTCTACGTGCCGCGCGCGATGCTGGAAGACTTTATTGGCCTGCTGGGGGCGGCCTACAGCGAATTGCTGCCCACGACGGACGACAACCCGGACGTGGTGGCAGTGGTCAATGCCCGGCATGCGCAGCGTATCGACGGCTATGTGCAGGATGCCCGGGAGCGCGGTGCCCGGATTGAATGCTTCCCGCAGGCGGTCGAGGCCGATGCCCGTACCCGTCGCCGTGCGCTGCAAGTGGTGATCAACCCGCCCCGCGACAGCCAGATCATGCACGAGGAAATCTTCGGCCCGGCGCTGGTGGTGCTGCCCTATGAGCATCTTGACCGGGCGCTGAGCGACATCCATTCCCGCGAACGGCCGCTGGCCCTGTACTACTTTGGCCAGAGCGAAGAAGAGCAGCGCCATGTGCTGCAAAACACCATTTCCGGTGGCGTGAGCATCAACGACGTGATGATGCACGCGGCCCTGCATGACGCGCCATTCGGCGGGGTAGGGGCCTCCGGCATGGGGCATTACCATGGCCGCGAAGGCTTCCTCGAATTCAGCCATATGCGCAGCGTGTACAAGGCCCCGGCCCATGATCCGCGCCGCGAATGGGGCTTGTTGCCGCCCTATGGCGAGCACTTTTTGCCCACGATGCAGTCGATGGTCACTGCCGACTGAAAAACGCAGCGTGCAGTGTGGGAACGGGCTTGCTCGCGATTGCATCAATGCGGTCAATAAGACGGACCGCGTCGACAGTATCGCGAGCAAGCCCGCTCCCACAGGACCCTGGCGCCTAAAACAACAAGATCTGTTCTGGAGATTGACCTTGCATAACCCTGCTCAAACACCTGAAGAATCCACCGGCTGGCAGCGCCGGCACGTACTCAAGGCCGGTGCTCTGGCTGTGGGCGCAGGCCTGCTCGGGCGCTTTGCCAATGCGGCAGGCTCCAGCGGTTTATCCTCTGGGGAGTATCTGCAAATGGACGCCTGGGACATGGCCAATGCCGTGCAAAAAGGTGAAATCAGCCCCGAAAACCTGCTGGCGGCGGCCATGGCCCGTTGCGATGCGGTCAACCCCAGGGTCAATGCCGTCAACATGCGCCATGACGAGTACGCCACTGCGCTGCTCAAGGCCCGTCGTGCCAGCGGCACGCCCGCTACGGGCACGCTTGCCGGGGTGCCGATCCTGATCAAGGACCTCAACACCTACCTGGAAGGCACCTCGACTTCCAACGGTTGCCGCCTGTACAAGAACGCCCCGCCGGCCCCGCACACCAGTACCCTGATCACGCGTTACCAGGCCGCCGGGGCGGTGCCGTTCGGCAAAACCACCTGCCCGGAATTCGGTTTGACCACCACCACCGAATCCCTCCTGTGGGGGCAGACCCGCAACCCGTGGAACCTGGCCAAAAGCGCAGGCGGCTCGTCCGGGGGCGCAGCCTCTGCGGTGGCGGCAGGTATTGTGCCGGTGGCCCATGCCACTGACGGCGGTGGTTCGATCCGCATACCGGCGTCCTATTGCGGCCTGGTCGGGCTCAAGCCGACCCGCTACCGCACCCCCAGCGGTCCGGGCAAATATGAAGGCTGGTTTGGTGCCAGCGTGGCCAACGTGGTGTCACGTAATGTGCGCGACATGGCGTTGTTCATGGATGCCGGTCAGGGCCATGAGGCCGGCAGCCCGTATTGGGCAAAGCCCCTGGTGCGCCCGTATGTAGAAGAACTGCGCACCGCCCCCGGTCGTTTGCGTGTCGGCCTGGTGCGCGACTCGCTGACCGGTTCGCCGCTGGACCCTGCCGTGGCCAAGGTGCTGGACGACACGGCCAAGCGTCTGGAGGCGCTGGGGCACAACGTCGAAGAAGTGCGCCTGAATGTCGACCCGCGCCAGTTGTTCGGTGCCCATGGCTCGGTGATTGGTGACGCGCTGCTGACCATGGTCCATGACCGTGAGCAGGTGCTGGGTCGTGCCGCCACGGCGGACGATTACGAGCGCATCACCCAGGTGGTGCTGGACCGCGCCCAGAAAGTCACCGGGGAGGGCTTGTACCGGGCGCGCCAGTCGTTTGAAACCATCGGCGGCTATATGGAGCAGCAGTTCGATACCTATGACGTAATCCTGTCGCCGGTCACCGCCAACCTTACTCCTGACCTTGGCCTGCTGAGCCTCAACCAGCCCTGGGACAGTTACGCCCATAACGCCATGGGCAGTGCCGCCTTTACCGTGCTGGCCAACGTCAGCGGCCAGCCGGCCATTTCCCTGCCGGTGGGCATGAGCGACAGCGGCTTGCCGATTGGCATGATGTTTACCGGGCCTTTGGGCGGCGAGGACGTGCTGCTGCGCTTGAGTGCGCAGATTGAACAGGATCGGCCGTTCGCCAGGCTGCCAGTGCTCTAAGCCTGATACCCAAACCCGCCTCAGCGTTTGCATCGCAGGCAAGCCAGCTCCCACAGACACCGTGTCGCCCTCATAACCCGGGGCTTATAGGGTCATTGTGGGAGCGAGCCTGCTCGCGAAGTTATCCCGGCCCGCACACAAGTTCCGTGTGATGCCCCGTGTCTAGTCCGCTTTGACGATGATCCACAGCGTGCCAGGCCGGATTATTCGTCATACACCGCCCGCGCATTCGCGCAGCGCGAGACTGACGGAGAACACACGGATGGATCAGATACGAGAGAAAAGTCCGATAGAGCTTGAGCTGCTGCAACGCGCGCGCAACCTGATACCTGCGCTCAAAAGCCGTTCAGCCCAGGCGGACAAAGATTGCAAACTGCCCGATGAAACCGTTCGTGATATGCAGGAAGCCGGCTTGTTCCGCGCTCTGCAACCCAAGATCTGGGGCGGGCATGAAGTCGACCTGCGCACCTTTTTTGAAATCCAGATGACCCTGGCCGAAGGCTGCATGTCCACCGCCTGGGTCTTTGGCGTGATGGGCGTGCACCCATGGCAACTGGCGCGCTACCCGGTTGAAGCCCAGCGTGATGTGTGGGGCGAAGACAGCTCCGTGCTGGTGGCCTCGACCTATATGCCGGTGGCCAAGGTGACACCGGTCAAGGGCGGTTATCAGGTCAGCGGGCGCTGGGGGTTTTCCAGCGGCAGCCAGCATGCCCAGTGGTGCCTGCTTGGCGGCATCGTGCCCCAGGACGAAACCGGCCCGACCGAACACGGCACTTTCCTGATCCCTGCCAGCGACTACCGCATTGAGCAGAACTGGG
>JBILYW010000096.1:0-8465 GCA_044377555.1 Pseudomonas sp. | reverse complement strand
ACGGCAGCGTCTGGTCGACCGACAAGGACGGCCTGATTCCATCGTTGCTGGCCGCAGAGATGACAGCCCGCACCGGCCGCGATCCTTCGCAGCTGTACCAGAAAATGACTGAAGAACTGGGTCTGCCCTTTTCGACCCGGGTCGATGCCAAGGCCACCCCGCAACAAAAAGCCCTGCTGGGCAAGTTGTCGCCGGAGCAGGTCAAGTCCACCACGCTGGCGGGCGAGGCAATCACCCAGATCCTCAGCCACGCGCCGGGTAACAATCAGGCGATTGGCGGGCTTAAGGTCATGACTGAAAACGGCTGGTTTGCGGCACGCCCCTCGGGCACCGAAGACATCTACAAGATCTACGCCGAGAGCTTTATCGGCGACGAGCACCTGAGTCGCCTGGTTGAGGAAGCGCAAGTGCTGGTTGATACCGCGATCGCATAAACACCCACAAAAAAGCCTGGCCCTGCAAGGGGGTCAGGCTTTTTTATGGCGGCCTGAAAGCTGTCAGCCCTTGGTGATGAGTTGCACCACTTGCTGCATGTTTTCGTTACAGGCACGGGCTTGCCGGAGCATCGCCTCGAACGGCGCGCTCATGATTACGTCGTGACTGAGCCAGCTGTGCTTTTGCGTCATGGAGTACAGGTAACGGTACTCATCCTTGTTGCGCTTGCTGCTCAGTTCCATATCGAACCACGGTGAATTTACCTTGCAGGTTTTGATCTCCTTGTCGACCTTGGCACCCGACAGGGTGATGTCGTAGGTTATTTTTTCCGGGTCCGCCATGTACAGGTCAGCCAGTTGCCCGGTCCGCCGATAGTTCATGAGGCTGTCCCAGCGCTCGGTCATGAATGCAGGTTTGTAAACTTGCTGGCCGGACAGGTTTTCCAGTGCGCGAAGGTTTGTCAGGCTGGCGTGCACCTTATAGCGCTCGGGTACCACAAAGCCGGTTTTCTCCCGGTTGATCCTGCAGTCGCTGATCTCCTTGCCGAAGTGGTTGCACAGGTTCAGATCCGTAGCGGAAACCCCTGAGTCGTTGTCCGCGTAGCTGAGTTGCATCAGCGTCATCTGCCCCATCACGACCTCGGCGGTGGTGCGTGCCTGGCCTTCGCGATTGAAGTGCTCGAACTTCTTGACATCCATGCTCAGGCTCGGCTGTTCTTCGGGGATGTGATCCTGACGCACCTTGCCTGTGGCCTCGATGACCAGCGCCCAGCGATTCTGGATGTCAGGCATGCTGCGTCCTGGCAAGAACACAGGGTTGGTGGGATCAAGCCACCAGACCTGACCGTTGACTTCGGCCCGAACGATTGCGTGATTCGCTGAGCTGGTGCCCGGCAGCAACAGGCCCATCGGGTTTGTGCCCCGGCTGACCCAGGCGGTTTCTGCTTTAATGCCGCTGGCCTGCAACATGGCGGTCAGCAGTACCGAAAGGTCCTTGCAGTCGCCGTAGCCGCGCTCCTCGATTTCACTCAGGGTGAACGGCACGTAGCCACGGTCGGTGGCGCGCCAGTCGCCCATGTAGCGGTATTGATCGTGAATGTACTGCATCAAGCCGGACACTTGCTGCGCGGGCGGTAACCCCTTGAGCCCTGACACGGTTTTGGCGGCGCTGGCAGGCAGTCTGGCGGTCACAATTTCGTTGTAGCGTCTGGCGAGGTTGCCAAAATGGTCCTGCACCTGGCCGGAGCTGCCGATTTCAACCCGCGGCAACTCGCGGATGTAGGCGTTGCCGGCCTCGTTGATGTAATTCACGAAGCGCGGTTTTTGCTGTTCGATGACCAGGGTCTTGCTGTCGGCAGACGGGGTGAACGTAAAGTCTTCCATCAGCTCACTGCGCCACACGATCGGCTGCTCGGCCGTAAAAGTGCTTTTGAAGATATCCGAGCGGGCAGCGGAAGGGCCGAACAGCATGAGGTAATGGAAGTGATCCATCAGCGGTTTGGCCACCGTATGCTCACGAACGGTGTAAGTGAGCTGAGTGCCAATGCGCAGGTTAGGGAATGCAATCGAGGTTTGTCTGGCCCGCAAAAAACCCTGATCCGGGTTGGGCGCCATGCGCGTGTCGATTTGCGATGGGGCCAGTGCCACAGGCTTGGCGCCGGGTTGTGTCGATTGGGCGTCGATGATCTCCAGTTGATCCGTCTCGGGAAAGCTGAAGTCAATGCGCGACAGCATCTCTCGCCCATTGTTGGTGAGGATGGTGTAGCGGTAAGTGGTGGTGCAATCGGTGCTGGTGTCTTTGTTGAAATGGCAGGCTCTTTGCGTTTCGCTTGCCAAGGCAGCCTCTGACTCTGGTTGCAGTGCCGCGAAAGACGGCAGGCTGACAATCCCCAATGTTGCGCAAATCAATGATTTGCTGAAAGTAAAGCGGTGCATGAGCGCCTCAGGTTATTCCCTTGAAGCAGCACCCCGGGACGTTTTAATTATCTTCAAATTGAGCTGTAGGGTGCTGCGCGAACGGCGGATGATAATCGATCGCAACTGCACTTTCTACATTTCCTGGTCGTTTATGTCGCTATAAGTACCGCGCTAGAGCCTTTTAAAGAGTTTCAGGCTGCAGGAAGAGGCTGGCAGACATCGACCCATTGCGCTTTGACCAGGTCCGCCATACGTGTAGGGCAAATCTTAACTGCGGTGTGTGTGGCCCCTGCCGCGGGCATGACTTCGGTAAAGCTTTGCAGGGAAATATCACAGTAGACAGACAGCTCAGTGGCCAGGCCGAAAGGGCAGACGCCACCCACGGGATGGCTGGTGAGTGCCACGACCGTTTCGGCATCCAGCATCTTGGCTTTGCTGCCCAGCGCATCCTTGATCTTTTTGTTATCGATACGGGCATCGCCGCGGGCGACCAGCAGTATATTGCGCTCGCCGACACGAAAGGCCAGGGTCTTGGCAATTTGCCCGGGCTCCACGCCGTGGGCCTCGGCCGCCAGTGCCACGGTGGCCGTGCTGGTGGTCAATTCGATGATGTGCAGGTCAGGGGCGTGGGTGTTGAAAAATGCGCGTACGGATTCAAGACTCATCAGGCTCGGCTCTTTGGGCAAAACCTGAATCTAGAGAAGCCGATGACGCACTGTCAATGCGCCATCGGCGATACCGGGTTTAGATGTCCAGGATGATCTTGCCGAAATGCTGGTTGGTTTCCTGGTATTTGAACGCCTCGACGATATCGCTCAGCGGGAAGTGACGATCAATCACAGGGCGGATGCCATTGGCATTGATGGCGCGCACCATGTCTTGCTGCTGGCTGCGGCTGCCGACCAGTACGCCTTGCAAGCGCACTTGCTTGATCAGCATCGGTACAAAGTTCATCGCGCCGGTGACACCGCTGAGGATGCCGATGATCGAGATATGCCCGCCCACACGGATGGCAATCATCGACTGCTCAAGAGTCGCAGGCCCGCCGACCTCAATGATGTGATCAACGCCGCGGCCACCGGTGAGTGCCAGGGCCGTTTCGCCCCACTGGGTGTCCTTGCGATAGTTGATGACGTGGTCCGCGCCCATCGCCTTGAGGCGTTCCAGTTTCTCGTCACTGGAGGAGGTGGCAATCACCGTGGCACCGGCCATTTTGGCGAATTGCAGGGCAAAAATCGAAACCCCGCCCGTGCCTTGTACCAGTACCGTGTCCCCTGGCTTGAGGGAGTCATCGGCCATCAGGGCGCGCCAGGCGGTCAGGCCGGCGGTGGTCAGGGTCGATGATTCGGCATGGCTGTACCCGGTCGGAGCGAGGGTGAACGAAGTGGCCTTGGCAGTCACTTGCTCACGGGCATAGCCGTCGATGCCATCGCCGGGCACGGTCACGAAGCCTTCAACCAGCGGAGTGCCGTCGATCCAGTCCGGGAAGAAGGTGCTGACCACCGAGTCGCCGACCTTGAATTCGCTGACATCGGCGCCTACGGCAATCACTTCGCCGGCGCCATCGGCCATGGGAATGCGTTTTTCGCTCGGTCCCCACATGCCGCTTACCACGGCAAAATCGTGATAGTTCAAAGAGTTGGCGTGTAAACGTACAGTGATTTCACCGCTGCGGGGTGCAAGGACTTCGCTCTCGCCAACCACTACATTGTGATATCCGCCGCCGGGTTGGACGAAGATAGTTTTAGTGCTCATGGGGCTTCCTCATATTTTTACATTACGCGTAATAACGAAATGTCCGGGTAAAAATTACAACTCGATTTTCAGTCTGGACGCAAATTCGTCGATTGCTTGCTCATTGCGTCGGTAGTACGTCCACTTGCCAATGCGCGTGGTCAGGACAAACCCGGCTCGCTGCAGAATAGCCAGGTGTGCTGAAGCCGTGGAAGGTGACAGCCCGGCCTTGTGCTGCAAATGGGTCACGCACACGCCAATCGCAGGATCGCCATGATCCTGGGGCGGGAAATTGCTGAGCGGGTCTTTGAGCCACTCCATCATTTGCATGCGAGTGTCATTGCCCAGGGCTTTGAGTTGTTCGAGTATCATGGTCGGCGATGTTACGCTTTTTTACGAAATGTTCAATCTTTCATGGCCGCGACAACCGGCCGCATGCAGGGCGGATGTTTTGCATTTGTAGGATCAATCCTGTATTTGTTGCCCCATTGAGCCTTGGCCAAGGCTAGTCTGTTTCTACGTTTGTTTTATGAACCTGCCCATCAGGAACCATGATGCCTAACCAGTTCCCCGCCGTTCGCCCGCGCCGCTTGCGCCGCTCCCAGACCCTTCGCGACATGTTCCAGGAAACCGAATTCAGCCTGAACGATCTGGTGTTGCCGATTTTCGTCGAAGAAGAAATCGACGACTTCGTGCCGATCACCAGCATGCCCGGCGTGATGCGTATCCCTGAGTCGAAACTGGCCGGTGAAATCGAGCGCTATGCCCGCGCAGGCATCAAGTCGGTGATGCTGTTCGGTGTCTCCCACCATCTGGATGCCACCGGCAGCGATGCCATGCGTGAAGACGGGCTGGTCTCGCGTATGGTCCGCATCAGCAAGGATGCTGCGCCGGACATGATCGTGATGAGCGACACCTGCTTCTGCGAGTACACCTCCCACGGCCATTGCGGCGTGATGCACGACCATGGTGTCGACAACGACGCGACCCTGATCAACCTGGGCTTGCAAGCGGTAGCCGCCGCCGCAGCAGGTGCGGACTTTATCTCGCCATCTGCCGCCATGGACGGCCAGGTGCAAGCGATCCGCAGCGCACTGGACGGCGCAGGCTTCCTTGATACCTCGATCATGGCCTATTCCACCAAGTTCGCTTCGGCACTCTATGGTCCGTTCCGTGAGGCTGGCGGCAGCGCACTCAAAGGTGATCGCAAGTCATACCAGATGAACCCGATGAACCGCCGCGAAGCCATTCGCGAGTCGTTGCTGGACGAGCAGGAAGGCGCAGACGTGCTCATGGTCAAGCCTGCCGGCGCTTATCTGGACATCATTCGCGACATCCGTGAAGCCTCGCGCCTGCCCCTGGCGGCGTACCAGGTTAGCGGCGAGTACGCGATGATCAAATTCGGTGCCCAGGCCGGGGCCATCGACGAAGCTCGCGTGGTTCGTGAAAGCCTGGGCTCGATCAAACGTGCCGGCGCCGACATGATCCTGACTTACTTTGCGATGGATCTGGCGCTGCAGGGGATTTAAGACGTTGGCGGCAAGTCATGGGCTTGCCGCCCGCGATTCGACATAAAAGGAGTTTATTCATGCAAGGCGCCCGGCTCGAACGAATCCTGATCACCAACGATGACGGCATTGACGCTCCCGGCCTTGAAGTACTTGAGGCCGTGGCTCGCGAGTTGGCAGATGAAGTCTGGGTGGTTGCTCCTGACCACGACCAGAGCGGTATTTCCACCGCCATCAGCATTCACCATCCCTTGCGGGTAACACCCCGTGGCGAGCGACGCTTTTCAGTCTCCGGAACACCGGCCGACTGTGTCGCGATGGCGTTGCAACAGTTGATGGACCAACCCCCGCAGTTGCTGCTGTCAGGCATCAACAAAGGCGCGAACCTGGGGGTTGAAACGCTGTTTTCCGGTACTGTGGGCGCCGCCATGACCGGCCTGTTGATGGGTATTCCGTCAATCGCCTTGAGCCAGTACTTCACCCACCGCAATGCAGTACGCTGGGACACGGCGCGCGCGCTGGCACCCGGGGTTATCCGTCAGTTGCTGGGCAAGGGCTGGGAACAGTCGGCATGTCTGAACATCAACTTCCCGGACGTGCCGGCCGAAGAAGCCGGGCCGTTGCAAATCACACGTCAAGGCGCCGGGCGCATGGATGGCGTGAACTCGACCGAGCGCACCGACTTTCGCGAGTCAAAGTATTACTGGCTCAGCATCACCCGTCATCAGCACCCTGAAGCCCCCGACACCGAAACCCAGGTGGTCACCCAGGGCGCAATCTCGGTGACGCCGCTGGAGTTCGATCGCACGGCCATTGCCCTGCGCGAGCAATTGCACGCGGCGATTAAAACCGTCTAGAACAGCCTCACGCCCAATGCGCCGGGTCATCCACGATGGCCTGGTGCCCATCAAGCACTTTGGGTATTTCCTGCTTCAGGAACTCGACCCAGGTTTTGACCTTTGCATCCAGAAACCGTCGTGAAGGGTAGAGCGCATAGATGCTTTTTTCATGCAGTCGGTACTGGGGCAGCAGGCGCACCAAAGATCCGCGCTGATACGAACCTACCGCCACATAGTCGGGCAGCAGGCACACCCCGAGCCCGGCCTCGGCAGCTTGCGCCATCGCTTCGGCCACGTTGACCTGGAACACGTTCCCGGGGCGGATCACTTGTTCGCCCTGGCCGTCGCGGAAGGTCCAGCTGTCGGTAAACAGCGGGTCAACCAGATGCAGGCAGCGGTGCTCATGCAGATCGGCCGGGACCTGCGGGATGCTCCGGTCCTTGAGATAGGAGGGCGCCGCACTGATGACGCTGAAGATGCTGCCCAACTGTTGGCCAATCATTTCCGAGTCCGGCAGGTTGGCTGAAAGCGTGATGACGACGTCATGGCCTTCTTCCAGCAGGTCGGGTTGGCGCTGGGACAGCGTGAGGTCAACGTTGACCTGCGGGTAGAGCTCCGCGTAGCGGGCCGCCAGTGGTGCCAGCAACTGGATGCCCAGCCCTGTGGTGGACTGCACTCGCAAATGGCCGCGCGGGATCAGGTGCGCGCCGCCGGCCTCGGCATTGGCGTCTTCGATTTCCCCCAGGATCAGTCGGCAGCGCTCCAGATAGCGCGCCCCGACTTCGGTCAGGGCCAAACGCCGGGTACTGCGTTGCAGCAACCGGGCCTGCAACGAGGACTCCAGCTCGGACAGCAAGCGCGAGGTTTGCGCGGTGGAATAGCCCAGCGCCTGTGCCGCAGCGGTAAAGCTGCCGGTCTCGACCACGCGGACAAACACCCGCATCGCCTGAAAAATATCCATGCTGATTATTACCCCACACGTAAGCGTGTTTTCTGGTGGCGGCAATAATTACACAGTCCGTACAGGTCTGGCGCGCAGAAATAGGCACGGCACACCCAGCCAGCCCATTGCGCTAGGTATTTTCTACATGTTTTGTGAGTTAATTCTTAAAAATGAATAGTGAAACACTTAATCTCAATCATGCTACAAGATATTACTTTGAGGTTACTTGATTTTATCGTCCTATCTGCTTGATTTGTATAGGCGAGGATCTTTCTTAGGAATACTCTGTCTTACATATGTCATTTTTCTGTGCTGGGTGTTCCCCTCCAGCTGTCAGCTGACTAAAGATCTAATAATAAGGTGCTTTTTTTGACTACTCATAACCATCTGAAAGCAGGGAAGTCTGCCCCTGAAATCGATCTTTTTGAATTGACTCATTCGCTTTGGCAACAAAAAAAGCTTATTGCAGCTACCACAGTACTTGCCGGGGCCATGGCACTTGGCTATGCATTGTTTACGTCACCGGTCTACCAGACCAGCAGCCTGCTGCGGCCCGCAGCCATCAACGAACTCGATGCACTTAACCGTTCCGAGGTTTACAAGCTGCCGCCTTCAGATGCATTGCTAAAGGTCGGCTCGGCACTTGAGTCCTACGACATCCGGTTAAATTACTTTCGTACTCACCAGGACTTGTTCAAGCCCCTGGAGAAACAAGGCATAAGCCTTGAGCAAAGTTTTGAGCTATTTAATCGCGATGCAATCAAATTGACATTACCCGCTCCGAACAAGGCTGACTCCTTAAGCCCGTTTATAAAGCTGGAGCTGACGTATCCGGATACGGTTAACGGTGTAGAAATACTTAATGGTTTTGTTGAATACGCGATCAATAACCAGCGCGAACAAATCAGTGCTGACCTCAAGGTTATTATCAATAACCGGCTTAGAGAGCTGGAAGCCAAAATCAACGCAGCCCGTTCAAGCTATCGCACTGAAAAAGAAGGGGAAATTGCTACTTTGCTCGAGGACGATACCCAGCATCGCGCGCAATTGGAGGACGAATTGAAGGCCCTGCGCCTGGAACTCAAAATCG
>JBILYW010000610.1:0-2748 GCA_044377555.1 Pseudomonas sp. | reverse complement strand
AAAACAGATCGCCTTCAACCTCGCCAACGGCATCACCCCCAAAGGCGTGTTCAAGGACGTGGCCGACATCATGGAGGGTGCGGTGGTGCCGGGCTCTCGCAGCAAGAAGCGCAAGGGCATGGCCAAAGCCGCCGAAGAAAACGCCAGGTACGAAAACGAACTGCGTTCGCCGAGCGAAATCAGCAAGCGCATTCGTCAGCTGGAAGAGAAAATGTACGCCCTGGCCCGCGACCTGGAATTCGAGGCCGCCGCACAGATGCGTGACGAAATCGGCAAGCTCAGGGAGCGCTTGTTGCAGGTTTGACCCCCTGTGGCAGCGGGCTTGGTGCGGCTCGGTGTATCTGAATCACCGAGGTGCTGCTATCGCGAGCAAACCCGCTCCCACAGAGGACCACCTCACACCGCCACCGCCGCCACCGCCTCAACCTCAAACAGCATGTCATCCAGCGCCAGGCGCGGTACCGGGATCAAGGTGCAGGCCGGCGCCGGCAGCGAACCCCAGACCCGCGCCACTTCAGCGCCCAGAATCTGCAAGCGCTCCATGCTGTGATCAACAATCAGCACGGTGATCTTGGCCACGTCCTTGATCTGCGCATCCGCTGCAGCCAGGGCGACCTGCAGGTTGGCAAATGCCTGGCGCACCTGTTCGGCGAAATCGGGTGACAGCTCGCTGTCGGCGTTTTCACCGCCCTGGCCTGCGGTGTACACCAGACGCACATTGGGTGCCAGGCGGGCGACATGGGAATAGCCGTTGGGCGCAGGGTCATACAGCCCGGCCGGGTTGAGCAGTTGCACAGCAGGGTGAAGGTTCTTATCCATAAAATTCGCACCTTGGGGCAGTAGAGTTGGCAGCGCGCTATTCAACCACTGTCGCCAATCCCCATGCCAGTGCCCTCGCGGCACATGCCGCAAATATGCAAGGATGTTACGCCGCACCGCACCAAAGCCCGATCCCCAAGGATGACCATGACCGCCATCAACACCCAAATGCCCCTTGTGCCGGGGCGACTCGAACAAATGTCGACCCGTATTGCCTTTTTCATTGCCGGTTTTGGCCTCGCGGCCTGGGCGCCGCTGGTGCCTTATGCCAAGGCGCGGGCCGGGATCGATGAAGCCACTCTCGGCCTGTTGCTGCTGTGCCTGGGCGCAGGCTCGATCCTGGCGATGCCCATCGCGGGTGTTCTGGCCACGCGCTTTGGCTGTCGCCGGGTATTGATCGGCGGCACGCTGTTGATCTGCCTCGCACTGCCGCTGCTGGCGACGGCCAGTTCCATGCCGTTGCTGGTGGCGACGCTCTTTGTGTTCGGTGCGGGGCTCGGCGCCGTCGACTCCACCGTCAACCTGCAAGCCGTGATCGTCGAGCGCGCCAGCGGGCGCAATATGATGTCGGGGTTTCATGGCTTGTTCAGTATCGGCGGGATTGCCGGCGCCGGCGGTGTCAGCGCGCTGCTGGCGCTGGGCCTGTCCCCCCTGTGGGCGATTGTGGTGGTGATTGTGCTGATCCTCGCCGCCCTGCTCAAAGCCGCCCCGCACCTGCTGCCTTATGGCAGTAAAAGCAGCGGGCCGGCATTTGCCGTGCCCCACGGCGTGGTGCTGTTTATCGGTTTGCTGTGCTTTACCGTGTTCCTGGCCGAAGGCGCGCTGCTGGACTGGAGCGCCGTGTTTTTGACCACCGAGAAAAGTATCGGCGAAGCCTACGCCGGGCTTGGCTATGCCGCGTTCGCCCTGACCATGACCGCAGGCCGATTGATGGGTGACACCATCGTCAGGCACCTGGGCGCCCGGCGGGTGATTGTATTGGGAGGCGTGTTTGCTGCCACGGGCATGGCCCTGGCGACGCTGGCACCGAACTGGGAAGTTGCACTGCTCGGTTACGCACTGGTAGGCGTGGGCTGCTCCAACATTGTGCCGGTGCTTTACACCGCCGTCGGCAAACAGACCGTGATGCCGGAAAACATCGCCGTGCCGGCCATTACTACCCTGGGGTATGCGGGGATTCTGGCAGGGCCTGCGGCCATCGGTTTTATCGCCCATGCCAGCAGCCTGAGCAGTGCCTTTTTGCTGATCACCGCCATGCTGGTAGCCGTAGCCATCAGCGGGCGGATATTGCGGGTTTAGACGCCATGCCCTCGCTCTGACCCTCTCTCGCAGGGAGA
Source organism: Pseudomonas sp. (assembly GCA_044377555.1). Lineage (GTDB taxonomy): Bacteria > Pseudomonadota > Gammaproteobacteria > Pseudomonadales > Pseudomonadaceae > Aquipseudomonas. The sequence goes on along the minus strand of JBILYW010000610.1, from coordinate 592 downwards.
GGGTCAGAGCGCTTTTGGCTCAGAACCCTACGCTGGCCTGCACAAAGAACGTGCGCGGCTCGCCCAGGTAAATCCCGGAGTTGTTGTCGCTGGAGCGGGTGTAGTACTCCTGGTTGAACAGGTTCTTGATCCCCGCGCCCACCTTGAGGTTCGACGCTTGCGGCCCGAAGTCGTAACCCACGCGCGTGCTCCAGGTTGCATAGCCCGGGATATCACCGTACTGCCCGTCCGGGGTCGGATCGGTGATGTACACCCCGCCGGTGCCCGGCGCATACTGCTGGGACTGGGCGAACATGTCGACGTTGTACGTCCAGCGATTGACCACATAACGCGCTCCAAGGTTGACCACTTGCCGTGAGTACAGCGGCAGGTCGCGCCCCTTGAAGTTCATGATGTCCCCTTCAGCCGTCGCCTTGGTGTAGGTAAAGCCCGCATTCAGCGACAACCCGTCAAGGCGCGCGTCCAGTGCCGACATGTCGTAGTGGACCGACGTTTCCAGGCCCTGATGCTTGGTCGCCCCCAGGTTGGTCCAGCCCACATCGTTGCTGACGTATTGCAACTCGTCGGCAAAGTCGATGTAGAACAGCGTCAC
>JBILYW010000609.1:0-2750 GCA_044377555.1 Pseudomonas sp. | reverse complement strand
TGCAGGCGGGCGGCTTCAAGGTCTTGTGCCAGGCGCGCACGCGCCAGCGCCTGGGCCAGTGGCTGACTGAGCGCCATCAGCAAGCGCCGACGCTGGCCACTCAACTGCTGCCCTTCTTTGGGGCACACACCGAGCAAGGCCAGCGGTCCTTCTTCGGCGCTTATCGGCCACCACCACCAGCGGCCCATGGGCAAGGTACCCGTGCCCTTGCCGGCCGGCTGGTCGTGGGCCCAGGCCCAGTCCGCAGCGGCGCGTTCAGCTTCGGAAAACTGCAACGGCCCGCCAGTTTCCACCTCCCAGCCACCATTGCCATCGCGGTTGAGCAAGCACACATCCAGTTCTTTGCAGCCGCTCAAATGCTGACCCGCAGCATTGACCACGGCCTTGCGGTCAGTGGCGGCGGTGAGCTTTCGCGACAGGTCGAGCAGTTCGGTGGTTTCTTGCTGGGTGTCCCTCAGGGCCTGCAACTGGCGGCGCTGGCGGGAGGCCAGGTTGCCGGTCAGCGCGGCCATCAGCAGGAAGAACAACAGCGTCAGCACATCTTCTTCGCGCTGAATGTTCAAAGAGAAATTGGGCGGGATAAACAGAAAGTCGTAGGCCAGAAAAGACAGCGCCGCACAGGCCAGTGACGGCCCCAGGCTGCTGCGCACCGCCACCAGCAACACGGCGGCCAAAAACACCAGCGAGATATTGGGCAGCGCCAGCACACCGGACACCCCCCAGGCCAGGGCGCTGGCCAGTACCGTGGCAATCAGCGCCAGCCCATAGTCGAACCACACCAGCGTGCGTTCGCTGCGGTTGGCGGGTGGCGTGGGCGACTGCTCGTTGTCGAGCACGTTGATTTCCAGGCCATGGGCATCGCGCAACAAGCGCGACGCCAGCCCGCCACCGAACAGGCGACGACGCCAGGTCAGGCGCGATTGCCCCACCAGCAGCAAACTGGCGCGGCGCTCGCCGGCGTGTTGAATCAGGGTCCTGGCCACTTCGCCTGCGCGCAGCAACACCACTTCGCCGCCGAGGCGCTCAGCCAGTTGCTGGGCGCTTTGCAGGCGCAGGCGTGATTGCTCGTCACGTACCGTGCCGTTGTCCACATGCACCAGGCTCCAGGGCAAATGACGGCGTTCCGCCACCCGGCTTGCGTGACGCACCAGGCGCTCGGCATGTACATCGCCATCAATCCCCACCAGCAGCCGGCCACGCAGCGCCGGGGCCGATTGCCCCTGCTGGCGATAGCCTTTGTCCAGCTCATCATCGACGTACACTGCCGCCGTCTGCATCGCCAGCTCACGCAAGGCGTTGAGGTTGGTCTGGCTGAAAAACGCATCGATCGCCGCCCGCGCCTGCTCCGGCACATACACCTTGCCCTCGCGCAGACGCTCCAGCAGTTCACGGGGCGGCAGGTCGATCAACAGCAGCTCGTAGGCTTCCTGCACGATCCAGTCCGGCACGGTTTCACGCACTTGCACCCCGGTGATGCCGCGCACCTGATCGTTCAGGCTTTCCAGGTGCTGGACGTTGACCGTGGTGTACACGTCGATCCCGGCCGCCAGCAATTCCTGCACGTCCTGCCAGCGTTTTGCATGACGGCTGCCGGGGGCGTTGCTGTGGGCCAGTTCATCGACCAGCACCAGCTTGGGCCGGGCGGCGAGCAGGCCGTCCAGGTCCATCTCTTCGAGCTGCACCCCGCGATACTCCGAGCGCAGCATCGGTTGCTGGGGCAAGCCGTTGAGCAACGCTTGCGTCTCGGCCCGACCATGGGTTTCAACCACCCCCGCCAGCACCGCCACTCCTTGCCGGAGCTGAGTGTGGGCCGCCTGCAACATGGCGTAGGTTTTGCCCACTCCGGGTGCCGCACCCAGGAACACCTTGAGCCGGCCACGGCCTGCCCGTGGCAAATCAGCTAACAGCGCATCGGCGCGACCGGAATGGCTCATGTTTTTACCTGTAAATCGGGGGTGTGTGACCTGTGGGAGCGGGCTTGCTCGCAATGACATCGACCCGGCTTCAATGAAGTACCGCGTCGCCAGCATCGCGAGCAAGCCCGCTCCCGCAGGGGAGTCAGTGGTTGAGCTGCGCCAACGCCTGATTCAGCAGCAGGACGTTAACCACCGGCGGCCCTACCAGCGGCTGCTCGATATGGCTTTCAACCAGCCGTTCAACGGTCTGTACCGGCAAGCTGCGCGCTGCAGCAACCCGTGCCAGTTGATAGCGAATTGCCTGTGGTGGCAAGTGCGGGTCCAGCCCGCTGCCCGAGGTGGTGAGCATCGCCAATGGCACCGGGCCCTGGCCGTCGACTGATTGTTCAGCGGCGCTGGCCTTGACCCGTGTGGCCAGTGCCGGGTTGCTCGGCGCCAGGTTACTCGCGGCACTGGAGACCGTGGCAAACGCCCCCGCCGATGGCCGTGGGTGGAACCAGCTGTCACCCGTAAAATCCTGCGCGATCAGTGCCGACCCCAGCACCTTGCCGGCACTGTCACGTACCAGGCTGCCATTGGCCTGTTCAGGGAACGCCAGTTGCGCGATCCCGGTCACGGTCAGCGGGTAGATCACCCCGGTGATGGCGGTCATCAACAGCATCAGGCTCAGGGCCGGACGTAAAAAAGCAGTCATGTCATTTCCCCTTCAGGTGGTTAAACCAGATGCACAGCGGTGAGCAGCATGTCGATCAGCTTGATGCCCACAAACGGCACCACCAGCCCGCCCACGCCATAGATCAGCAGGTTGCGGCGCAGCAAATGAGCGGCACTGGC
>JBILYW010000095.1:0-8480 GCA_044377555.1 Pseudomonas sp. | reverse complement strand
GTTCGCGCAGCAGCCTGGCCACTGTCATCGCACAATTGAACGCACTGGGCCTGCCACGCTGGCGCTTGCCCCACAGTTATGGCGGGCACGACGCCACGCTGGTTGAGTTGCTGACCCTGCTGACCGAGTTATCCGCGGCGGACTCGAACATCACCCAGGCACTGCGCGGGCATTTCGGTTTTTGCGAAGAAGTGCTCGTTTCAAAGAGCCCTGACTGGCAGGCCAAGTGGCTGGACAAACTCAGCCAGGGCGCACTGCTCTCACCGGGCAGTACCGAGGTGGGCACCCAGACCCGCGGCGAATTTGGAACACGTATCTACCGGGCTGAAGACGGATCGTTGCGCATCACCGGCAAAAAGTTCTACACCACCGGCGCGCTTTACAGCGACCTGATCAACACCGTCGCCACCGGGGAAGACGGCACGCTGTACACCGTGGTGGTCGACCTCAAAGCCCCTGGCGTGCAAATCGTCGATGACTGGAACGGTTTTGGCCAGCGCCTGACGGCCAGTGGCACCTGCCTCTTTGATAACGCCCGCGTGGATGATGAACCGCGCCCCACTGACCAGCGCTTTGCCTACGGGCAATCCTTCTTTCAGCTGTATCACCTGAGCACCCTCGCCGGTATCGCCCGCCGCGCCGCGTTGAGTGGCGCCGAGGAACTGAGCAAACGGGCCAGGACGTTTTCCACGGGCAATGCCGATACTGCCGCCCAGGACGTGCAACTGCTGCAAGTGATCGGCGAAGTGGCCAGCCAGGCCTACGCCGCACAAGCCATCGCCCGGCAAGCGGCGCAGCGTCTGGAGTTCACGGCCCGGCACACCATCGCCAGCGAACACGTGCTGCCCCATGACGACCCGCAGGTGGCACAAGCCGAGCTGGAAGTGAGCCTGGCAGTCAACCCCGTCGTGGATGCCACGCTCGCCGCAACCACCGCGCTCTTCGATGCCCTGGGCGCCAGCGCCACTGCCAGCAACAAAGCGCTGGACCGCCTGTGGCGCAACGCCCGCACCCTGGCCAATCACAACCCCCGGGTGTACAAGTCGCGCATTGTCGGCGACTACCTGGTCAACGGCATACGGCCGCCCTCGCAGTGGCGGGTGGGGGTCGCCAAGGGCTGAGGACTGGGGAACGATGAAGCATGTGCGGGCTACTCAGGCCCGCACAAACAGCTTGGCCATCACCTCCAGCAGACGATCATCTGCTCCGGCGGCGCCTATCACCTGCAACCCCACCGGCATCCCCCTCACCTGTCCCACCGGCAGGCTGATCGCAGGTAACCCGGTAAGGTTCCAGGCGCTGGTATGGCTGAGCACTGCGGCGCGTACATCGATGTCCTGCTCACCCACCCGAACCTCCCGGGCATCGATTTCTGTGGCGGTAATCGGCACGCAGGGCGAAACCAGAAAGTCATAGTGCTCGAACACATCCGCCATTGCCGCCTTGAGCCGCGCCTGGCCAGCCTGGGCACGGATGTAGTGCCAGCCCCTGACTTCCTCCGACAACTCAAGGCGCTCGCGCACTTCCTGATCGAACAGCTGCGGTGCCTCGTGCATGCGCTCGGCATGAACTTCAAAGGCCTCGGCGCGTTGCAGCACCAGCAAGGTGTCTTTCATGTCCGCTGCCAGCGGTTGCAGTTGCGCGGTGTCCTGCAGCGCTTCGCCAAACAGCTGCTGCGCCGCCTGGCAGACCTGGCGATTCACTTCGGCGTCGACCGGGCCAAAGCTGCCGCAAGTGATCCAGCCGACCCGCAGGGGCCGAGGATTGAGCGCCGGTGCGCAAGCTCGCCCGACCAACACTTCGAACAGCAGGCGCGCATCCTCAACGTAGTTGGCGATGGGGCCCACGTGGTCGAGGCTCGATGACAGCGGGAACACCCCCTCCAGCGGCACAGCGGCAAACGAGGGCTTGAAGCCGACCACGCCGCACAACGCCGCAGGAATGCGGATTGAACCGCCGGTGTCGGTACCCAGCGCCAGCGGGACCATGCCGCTGGCGACTGCCGCGGCGCTGCCGGCGCTGGAACCACCCGTGATGCAACGGGCATCCCACGGGTTACGTGCCGCGCCCTGAAGCGAGCGGTCGCCGGTCGGACCGTAGGCGAACTCGTGGGTCAACGTCTTGCCGATAATCACCGCACCGGCCTCGCGCAAGCGTTGCACACAGAGCGCATCGCGTGCCGGCTTGAAGCCGTTGAAATGCGCCGAGCCATAGGTGGTGACGTAGTCGAAGGTATCGATATTGTCTTTCACGGCCACCGGTATGCCGTGCAGCGGGCCCAGGTCCACACCCTTGGCAAGCAGCTCATCGGCTTTGCGGGCCTGGGCCAGTGCCACAGGGGCATCGACCTGAACAAAGGCATTCAAGATCGGGTTAAGCCGCTCGATGCTGTCCAGGGCGGCCTGGGTCAGCCCGACGCTCGTCAGGCTGCCCTCGCGCAGGCGCCCGGCCAGCGCGGTGACCGATTGGCCAAAAAAATATCCAGCGTGGGCAGGTTTCGCCAGGCTCATAAAAACAACTCCATCAGGCAACAGCAGATATAGGGGAAGGTGCTGTCTGGCGACCGCCGGGGCGTACCATCAGCATCGCGCTCATGCCCAGGGCCGTGGCCACCGCTGCGGCCACGAACATCGACGAATAACCGTAACGAACCGTCAGGTAGCCGGTGAGCATGGGGGCGATGAACGACGCAGTGTTGGCAATAAAGTGGGTCATGCCGCTGTAGGCACCCACGCGGTTGGACGGCGCGGTGTCAATCACCACGGCCCAGTAGACCGAGTTGGGGAGCGCGTTGAGGGCGTTGGCCAGGGTCATCAGGGCAATCACCCCCCACACGGTCTGGGCTTGCGAGACCATGATGAAACACAGCGTGGTCAACAACAGGCAGGTCGCGGCCAGCCAGCTGCGGGCCACTTTCAGGTTGCCGGTGCGACGCAGCAGCAAGTCGGAGATCTTGCCCCCCAGCAGCACGGTGAAGCAGGCACCGGTCCACGGGATCATGCCCATGTACCACAGCGATGACAGGTTGTAGTGAAACTCGTCCTGCAGGTATTTGGGGGTCCAGGTCAGCAGCAGAAAGGTCACGTACACGAACGAGAAGTAACCGACTGCATTGAGCAGCAAGTCCTTGTTCTTGAAGAAGTGCCAGACCGGCGCAACGCTGGTGGTGGGGGTCGAGGCATTGACGGCTTCGGCGCGCTCCTTGCGCAGGAACTCCAGCTCGGCCCTGGACACACGGGGGTTTTCATCGGGGGTGTTGGTAAAGCGCGTCATGAAGAAAATCAACAGCGCCAGGCTGACCACGCCCAGCACCACAAACATGCTGCGCCAGTCCCCGGTCAGGGTTTGCAGGCCGACTGCAACCGGCGCGGTCAGCAGCGCACCCAGCGGCGTGCTGAGCAGGCCGACCGACACCACAAACCCGCGCTCCTTGGGCGTAGCCCAGTTGGCCACGCTCTTGTTGATCACCGAATAGGCCGGGCCTTCGGCAAAGCCGAACATCACACGGATCGTGGCAAACCCGGCCATGGCCGAGCCGCCCAGAAAAGCCAGCCCGAAGTCGCCGGCAAACGCGGTGGCAATCTCGAAGACCGACCAGGTGGCGCCGGCGATCAGCCAGATGCGTTTGGCGCCAAAACGGTCGGCCAGAATGCCGCCGACCAGCGCCCCGAGGATGTAGCCGTAACCGAAGTAGCCCAGCACATTGCCCCAGTCGGCCTTGTCGAAACCGTACTCGGGAAGAATGCTCGCCGAAGCATAGGCAATCGCCCCCCGGTCGATGTAATTGAGCAGTGCCATCAACATGATCAGGAAGAAAATCTGGTAGCGGAAAGACGGAATCGCTGGGTGGTTCATAGGGATCTGACTCTTCAAGTGATGGCAGAAGTCAAAAATTCGGCCGGTGTCCACTGATGCCGGTCAGTTAAGGGTTGAACTTGACCCCTTGTGGGAGCGGGCTTGCTCGCGATACAGGCGACGCGGTCAGATGCTCACACCGCGCCGCTCCAATCGCGAGCAAGCCCGCTCCCACCTCTCCCCTGACTGACTGGTATTAGCCGGAGTCGGCGTATTTTTATTGTTTTACCCAAACGTTTGGGTTGGCGAAATGTAGAGCGGAGAAAAGTTTTAGTCAAACGTTTGGGTAAAGATTTAATTCCGGGAAGTTGCGTCCTGTTCGGGTAGAATCCGCGCGCTGAATAACAGACTGCCGGAACCCCCTCAAACATGCCGAATCAATCTCGCCCCGCTACCCTGAAGTCCATGGCGACTGCACTGGGCGTGCACGTTTCCACGGTGTCGCGGGTGCTCAATGGCGACCCTGCCGGGGTCGAGCGAGCGGCGTCGACCGAGGTGGTGGCGCGTATTCGGGCATTGGCAAAAGAGCTGGATTATCGACCGAACACGCAGGCATCCAACCTGAAGTTGCGTAAAAGTCAGGAAATCTGCGTGCTCATGCCGCGCCTGACCGACCTGGTGATGGCAACCATTTACGACAGCATCGACAGCACGGCCGAGCAGGCCGGTTACCTCACGTTCGTGTCCAACACCGACGACCAGCAACCGCGTCAGATGGCCCGTGCTGAACATGCCTTGCGCCGCTCGGTGGCCGGGTTGATCGTGGGGGACTCCCATGTGGGTGACAACCAGCCACTGCTCGACCTGCTGTCACGCAAACACATCCCCTACGTGCTGGTGAGCCGGCAGATTGCCGGGCATGTAGCGGCGTGCAGCGATGATGAGTTGGGCGGCTGGCTGGCGGCCGAGCACCTGTACGGGCTGGGCTTTCGCGATGTGGCGATTCTGGCGGGCGAGCGGTATGCATCCACCGGGGCTGACCGCACCCGCGGGTTTACCCGTTATTACCGCGAGCAAGGCATCACCCTGCGCCCGGAATGGACCCTCAACGGCCCTTTCGACAGCCTCACCGGGCACAAGCAGGGCGCGTATCTGCTGGGGCTTGCCCCGCGGCCGCAAGCGTTTTTCGCGGTCAACGACTTCCTGGCCATCGGCCTGATGGGCGCTGCACGTGACAAGGGGCTGATGCCGGGCAAGGACATCGCCGTGGTGGGTTTCAACGACATTGCACTGGCCAGCGAACTGATCGTGCCGCTCACCAGCGTGCGCCTGCCGCTGGCACAGATGGGCCAACATGCCGTGGAGTTGTTGCTCAAGCGCATCAAGGGCGAGGCCACCGAGTCGATCATCCTGCCCCCTCAATTGCAGGTGCGGGCGAGTTCCTCACTGTCCAGCTGAACCCTTCAAGAATTTACAAGCCGAGTAAAAAGCATGAATCGTCGTAAAAAAATCACCCAGTTGTTAAAGGCTCACGCCAAAAAGGCCAGTGCCAAACTGGCACCGCAAAAAAAGGACAAATACATCAGCAAAGCCGACCGGTTGAAGCTGGCGGCTGAAGCTGCGCTCGAGCCTGTCACCGCCACCGAGAGCTGATTTGAGGACCGAGTTCGCCCCCTCCTGAGCGAGGGGGCGAGGCTGTTTTTCGCGCCCGCGCAGGGCGCTCAACTAACCATTGGCAATGCTTGCCAGCGCCGCCTTGAGCTCCCCTCCTCCTTTGGCCACAACTGTCTGATAGTTGCTGATCACCTGAAATTCCCAGGGATTCGAATACACGCACGTGACGGTAATCGCAGCACTACAGCCGTTGCTGAAAACCACCTGCACCTGCGAGTCGTTGGCCATGACACTTTGAGTCTGAAAAGCCCCCCTGATTTTATTCGGGAGGGTCGCGAGCAGCGCCGACACGTCACGGGCCATTTCGGCCAAAAACTTTGCTTCCTGATGCTCCTGGTGTTGCCGGGCTTGCGGGGTTACACCGCCCGAGCCACAGGCGCAGCTGTAGGTAGCAAACATGTCCTGGGTATGGTCACAGTACATTTTGTCACACCAGCAGTGGGTGACACTGCCGTAAGCGCTGGCTGCGCTCCCGCAATCGGGGCAACGAATAGTGCTCATGTGTACTCCCTGTTTTCGTTATGGGCAGGCTAAAAAACTGAACGTCGGCGGATCAACTCGCTTTCAACGTGCTGTCACGCTCTAGCAATACGAACGACGAATTGTGCAAGCCAATAAGTCGCCCTGTATTGACAGTCAGTTCCTACAGGCATGTAGGAATTTGCCTTTTCCCGGCACAACCTGGATGCCCATCCGGGGCCTTATTCTTGTATACAGTTTCCACAAAATCTGGTTACATAAATCCGCGCCTACGACACCGGTATTCGCCGATGCGTACTGCGACGGTCTAAAACCATGGGACACACACAGCTGCTTGAACCCATCGCGCATCATCCGCGAATGTCGTTCAACCCTCACTACGATGCTTGCTTGAGCTATCGCATGAGCAACCCGTTCGTCTCTATCCCGCTCCCCGCGCAATACCGCCTGGAACCTGCTCTCGCCTTTGGTCGATGCCCGCATTGGCGCACGCTTGCAGGTGGCCCAAGGCTTGCAAGTGAACAGGATCACGTGCCAATTCCCTTGAACATGCACCCAGCGCGGGCACTGACCGATCCAGACAGCAACAGATTGCACCCACACAGTGCCTGGTTGCACGGGCTTCGCAGGTCGAAACCTGTACCTGCGACAAAGTCTCGTTGCAACCAAATCACCATCAGGGATGAATACACATGACCAAGACTTTACTGATCAAGAATGCAGAACTTTTGGTAACAATGGATGGTGAGCGCAGGGAGATCAGGCAAGGCGGCCTGTTCATCGAGGACAACCTGATCAAGCAGGTCGGCCCGACCGATACGCTGCCCCGGCAGGCCGATGTGGTTCTGGACATGACCGGAAAAGTGGTCATTCCGGGCCTGGTCAACACCCATCACCACATGTACCAGAGCCTCACCCGTGTAGTGCCGGCGGCCCAGGACGGCGAGCTGTTCAATTGGCTGACCAACCTCTATCCCATCTGGGCACGCCTGACGCCTGAAATGATCGCGGTTTCGACCCAGACGGCGATGGCTGAGCTGATGCTCTCCGGCTGCACAACCTCCAGCGACCATCTCTACATCTACCCCAACGGCTGCAAGCTCGACGACAGCATTCATGCCGCCGCAGAAATCGGCATGCGCTTTCACGCGGCACGCGGAAGCATGAGCGTAGGCCGCAGCCAGGGCGGTCTGCCGCCCGACTCAGTAGTGGAGAAAGAGGGCTACATCCTCAAGGAGTCCCAGCGCCTGATCGAGGATTACCATGACCCCCGCCATGGCTCGATGCTGCGCATGGTCGTGGCGCCCTGCTCGCCCTTTTCGGTGAGCCGCGACCTGATGCGTGAATCAGCGGTTCTCGCGCGCCACTACGGTGTGTCGCTGCACACGCACCTGGCAGAGAACGTCAGCGACATCGCCTACAGCCGCGAAAAGTTCGGCATGACGCCGGCCGAGTACGCCGAAGACCTGGGCTGGGTCGGCCCCGACGTCTGGCACGCCCATTGCGTACAACTCGACCAGCACGGCATTGAATTATTCGCGCGCACCGGCACCGGGGTAGCCCACTGCCCGTGCTCGAACATGCGCCTGGGCTCGGGGATCGCACCGATCCGCAAGATGCGCGACCACGGTGTCCCGGTGGGCCTGGGTGTCGACGGTTCGGCCTCCAACGATGGCGCCAGCATGATCGGCGAGGTGCGCCAGGCGCTGCTGTTGCAGCGTGTCGGTTTTGGCCCCGATGCGATGTCCGCTCGCGAAGCCCTGGAAATTGCCACGCTGGGCGGCGCCAAGGTGCTCAACCGTAATGATATTGGCGCCCTGGCACCCGGGATGGTGGCGGATTTCGTCGCCTTCGACCTTGGCCACATGGCCTATGCCGGCGCCCATCACGACCCGCTGGCAGCGCTTGTGTTCTGCACCCCTACCCACGTCGACACCAGTGTGATCAATGGCCGTGTAGTGGTCAGGGACGGCCGCCTCACCACCGTCGACCTGCCTCTGGTACTTGAGCGCCACAACCGGCTGGCCCGCCAGCTGGTCAGTGGCGAGTGACCTGTTCAGGCCGTTGAGCGCAACAACCCGGGCGGTCCGTACGCCCAAAAAACTCATCGAATGCGACTGAGAACGTGCTGTTAGACGCATCTAAAACAACAAAAGCGAGCTACTCACCATGACTTCTTCCGCTTCATCTCTTCCAGAAGACGTAAACCTCGGTACAGGTGCCAACCTGGCCTACGGGCTTCAGCATGTGCTGACCATGTACGGGGGCATCATCGCTGTCCCCCTGATCATCGGTCAGGCGGCGGGGCTTACTTCTGCCGACGTTGGCCTGCTGATCGCCGCATCGCTGTTCGCCGGCGGCCTGGCCACCTTGCTGCAGACACTCGGGATCCCCTTCTTCGGCTGCCGCCTGCCCCTGGTCCAGGGGGTGTCCTTCGCCGGCGTCTCCACCATGGTTGCCATTATCGGCAGTGACGGCACGGGCGGGCTGCCCGTCGTGTTCGGGGCGGTGATCGTGGCGTCGGTGATCGG
>JBILYW010000608.1:0-2752 GCA_044377555.1 Pseudomonas sp. | reverse complement strand
GGTGGCAGCGTTGCCAAATCCGGCGTACAGCAAGGCACAAAACCCCAGATTCAGGGGTGTTAAACGGCGGGGGGAAAGCATGGTTGAGGAGTGTCCGGGCGGTGGAATAGGGTTATATTTTTTAGGGCGCGAATGGTAATGGTTGATGTTACTAAATGTTAATCATTGCTATTCATGTAGCCCGTTATTTTGTATCTATATGTTTCGCCGCCCTGCAGGCCTTGCCGCGCCTGATTCGCCCGGTTCCCGAAACAGACTAGAAGCCATACCGGCGTTTTTCCCTTCCAGGCAGAAGGCTAGGCTGGTGCTCTGATTTTTTGATCATTCGGAGCGAACCATGACCACTGGACCTGTCCTGCATTACATCTACGACCCCCTGTGCGGCTGGTGCTACGGCGCCAAGCCACTGATTGACGTGGCACGCGGCATTTTGCCGGTGGTGGCCCATGGCGGCGGGATGATGACTGGTGCGCAACGTCGCCCTGTGTCGGCGCAACTGCGTGACTATGTGATGCCCCACGATATGCGGATCGCGCAATACACCGGGCAGCCGTTTGGCGAGGCCTATTTTGAAGGTTTGCTGCGCGACACCACGGCGGTGTTTGATTCGGCGCCGCCGACCAGTGCAGTGCTGGCCGCTGAACAGTTGGCCGGGCGCGGGCTGGAGCTGTTGGGCCGTTTGCAAACGGCGCACTACGTCGAAGGGCGGCGGATTGCCGATGATGACGTGCTGATGGCCGTGGCGGCTGAAATGGGCCTGGCGGCCGACGGGTTTCGGGATGCTTGCGAGGCGGCAAGTGGCGAGGTGACTCAGGCGCATTTCAAGGCCAGCCGCCAGTTGTTGTCACGGGTCGGTGGGCAGGGCTTTCCGACCCTGGTTTTAGAGCAGTCCGGTCAGTACCAAGTGATTGACCTGGGGCCATACCTGGGCAAGCCGCAAGCCTTTGGTGACTGGTTGCGTCAGCTTGATGCCTTGCCCGGGCAAGACTCAAACGGTTCAGCTCCAGCCTGTGGCCTGGATGGTTGCCAGTAACATTTTTTGACACTTCTCCCTGAATGAAAAATAAATTGCTCAATTAACAAATTTTTCACGAAATTGACACTTCGCCATCACGGCAGCTAGGATTCCCGCCAACGCCTGTGGCGATAAGCCTTACACCAACTTTCTAAAAGTCCTGCACTGAACTGTCGTGCAGGTTTTTTTTGTTTATGTGAAGCAACCACCACTCAATGTTTCAGCTTGATACCCACAGCGCGCCTCTATTCAGAAATAAGGAAAATAATATGTTGAACAAACGGATAGGTCTGCTCGCTTTGGGCGTACTCAGTGCTACCCAGGCCATGGCTAACGATCAAGCTGACGCAAAAGGTTTTGTAGAAGACAGTCACCTCAATGTATTGGCGCGCAACGCCTACATCAGCCGTGACTACAAAAATGGCAAGCAGGATAAAGCTGAATGGGGCCAAGGCTTCCTGGGTACTTTCAGCTCCGGCTTCACCCAGGGCACCGTGGGCGTGGGTGTGGATGCTTTCGGCATTTACGCACTGCGTCTGGACGGCGGGCGCGGTAAAAGCGGCGCGGGCGGTATCGACTTCTTCAAGCAGGATGCAGACGGCAAAGCGGCTGACGACATCTCCAAGGCCGGTGCTGCGGTGAAGGTTCGCGTGTCCAACACCGTGCTCAAGTACGGCGATCAAATGCCTGCTCTGCCGGTACTGATGTACGACAATTCGCGTCTGATGCCAGAAAGCTTTACCGGCACTCTGTTGACCTCCAAGGAGATCAACGGCCTGGAGCTGAACGTCGGTCGTTTCACCGCCGAGTCGCGTAAAAGTGCCGATGGCCGTGACAGCGGCGATCTGAAAAACATCAACGTGTTTGGCGGCAGCTACAAGTTCAACGAAAGCCTGTCGGCATCGTTGTACGGCTCCGAGATGGAAGACGAGCTGCGCAAGCAATACCTGGGCGTGACCTACGCGATCCCGCTGCAAGACAAACAGTCCCTGACGTTTGACTTCAACGGCTACCGCACTCACGTTAATAAAGAGTACGCCCGTGACGTACTTGAGGTTGACGGCCAGGACAACAAGATCTGGAGCCTGGCAACCACCTACGCCTTTGGCGCGCACTCGCTCGTCCTGGCTTACCAGAGCAGCACCGGCGAAATCGGCTACCCGTATGGCGGCTACCGCAACGCAAACGGCGTGGGCGATGGCGGCAACACCATCTTGCTGGCCAACTCCTACTGGTCCGACTTCAACGCCAAGGACGAACGTTCGTGGCAGTTGGGTTATGGCTTCGACTTCGGCGCCGTTGGCATTCCGGGTCTGACCTACAACATCGCTTACGTGCGTGGCACCAACATTGACGACGGTTCAGGCCGTGGTCGTGGTACCGAGCGCGAAATCTTCAACCAGGCCAAGTACGTCGTACAAAGCGGCCCGGTCAAAGACTTGAGCGTGCGTCTGCGCGGTTCGTGGTTGCGCGTTTCCAACAACGCCAGCGAATACAACGTCGGCGGTAACGAAGTACGTGTATTTGTTGATTACCCGATCAGCATCTTCTGATGCCACCGGCCTGCCAGCCAGGCCGGACATCTGAACAAAAAACGCCCCGACTGGTTCTCAATGCTGTTCATTTATAGAGCAACGCTACTCAATTGTGGGAGCGAGCTTGCTCGCGATGGTCTTCAGAGCGACGCATTTACTCAGTAAATACGCGTCATCGTTTACGACCATCGCGAGCAAGTCG
>JBILYW010000607.1:0-2754 GCA_044377555.1 Pseudomonas sp. | reverse complement strand
CGGGATTGGGACTGGCCATCACCCAATCGATCATTCGCGCCCATGGCGGGCAGATTCGGTGTGAGTCACAGGAAGGGATAACGCGATTTGTAGTTGAGTTGCCGGCCTGACCTTCATGCGTGAGAGCGGGCTTGCTCGCGATAGAGGCGCTGCGGTCTGTCATGCTAACCGCAGTGATCCAATCGCGAGCAAGCCCGCTCCGCACCTCCGCTCAGGAATAACGCAACGCATGGGCCGGCTGGATTTGCGACGCCCGATACGCCGGATACAGCGTGGCCAGAAAGCTCAGTACAAAGCCGGCGCCACAGATCAACGCCACATCGCCGCCTTGCAGCTCTGACGGCAAATTACTGACGAAGTACACGTCGGAACTGAAGATGTGCTGCCCGGAAACCCGCTCCACCCAGCCCACCAGCTCACTCACGTTCAGCGCTGCAATCACACCCAGCACACCGCCGATCAAGGTGCCCACAATACCGATCACCGTACCCTGCACCATGAAAATGGCCATGATCTGACGCGGCGTGGCGCCAATGGTGCGCAAGATCGCGATATCGGCGCCCTTGTCGTTCACCACCATGATCAGGGTCGCGATGATATTGAACGCTGCCACGGCAACGATCATCAGCAGCAACAGGCCAATCATGGTTTTTTCCATTTTCATGGCACTGAACAGACTGCCCTGGGTGTGGGTCCAGTCATCTGCCTTGTAACCGGCGCCCAGGCCCGCAGCCACCTGCTGCGAAACCTGCGGCGCGGCGTAGAGGTCCTTGACCGCCAGACGCACGCTTTGCACCTGATTCGGTTCCCAGTGCGCAATGGCGGCGGCATCGGCCATATGGATCAGGCCCATGGTGCCATCGAGCTCGGCACCGACCTTGAAGATGCCGACCACGTTCAAGCGCTGCAAACGCGGGGTAATCCCGCCCGGCGCGGTACTGGCTTCAGGCACGATCAAGGTGATCTTGTCGCCCACGGTCAAGCGAAAGCGGCGGGCCGTGATATCGCCCAGCACCACCCCGAATTCGCCGGGTTTCAGGTCTTCGAGGCTGCCCTGCACGATGTGCCGGGTCACGATCGATACCTTCCCTTCCTGCGCCGGATCAATGCCGCTGATCTGGATCGGCTGCATCGAGCCTTTAAAGGACAGCATGCCGTCCATTTCGGTGAAGGGGACGGCTGCCGTGACTTCCGGGTTTTTCAGTGCGGCTTCGGCCACCGGGCGCCAGTCATCGATCGGCTTGGCCCCAACGATGGTCGCGTGGGGCACCATGCCGAGGATGCGGTTACTCATTTCACGCTGAAAACCGTTCATCACCGACAACACCACGATCATCGCCAGCACGCCAAGGGCGAGGCCGATCATCGAAGTCATGGAGATAAACGAAACAAAACGATTGCGGCGTTTGGCGCGGGTATAGCGCGTGCCGATAAATATCGATAACGGTCTGAACATTCGCGGGCACCGTATAAAAATTAAAGACCCGACGCCCGCTTGCAGGCGTCGGGTGCTGGCCGGTCAGATCGCAGTCAGGCAACCGTCTTGAAGGTGCAACACGCGATCCATCTGGCGGGCCAGGTTCATGTCATGGGTCACCACCAGAAACGCGGTGCGCATCGAGGTGCTCAGCTCCAGCATCAGGTCCTGAATGCCTTGGGCGGTGTGGGAATCGAGGTTGCCGGTGGGCTCATCGAGCATCACCAGCCCCGGGTTATTGACCAGCGCCCGGGCAATGGCTACACGCTGGCGCTCGCCGCCTGACAGTTCCGACGGCTTGTGCTCCAGGCGATGGCCCAGACCCACCCGGGTCAGCAGCGCAGTGGCACGCTCACACGCCTCAGGGATCGACGTCTTGCCGATCAGCAGCGGCATGCAGACGTTTTCCAGCGCGGTAAATTCGGGCAGCAAATGGTGAAACTGGTAAACGAAACCCAGGGAGCGGTTACGCAACTGGCCACGGGCCTTTTCGCCCAGCGCCGACAGTTCTTCACCCGCCAGCCACACACTGCCGCTGGACGGCGTATCGAGACCACCGAGCAAGTTGAGCAAGGTACTTTTGCCCGAGCCCGAGGTGCCGACAATCGCTACCCGCTCACCGGGGTGCAACTCAAGCTGCAGGCCCGACAGCACAACCACCGACTCAGGGCCTTCCTCGTAGGACTTGCCCAGGTCGCGGCAACTCAACACTGCTTGTTCTTTCATGCCCAACTCACTCATAACGAAGCGCCTGCGCAGGCTGGGTGCGCGCAGCACGCCAGGCCGGGTACAAGGTCGCGAGGAAACTCAGAACCAATGCCGCGCCACACACCATCAACACGTCCTGCGCCTGCAATTGCGACGGCAGGTAGTCGATGAAGTACACATCGGCATTGAGAAACTTGTGACCGATCAGGCCTTCGAGCGCCGAGATCGCAGCGCTGACATTGAGCGCGGCAAACATGCCGACCAGTGCGCCGATCGCGGTCCCGACCACACCGATGACGGTGCCCTGGACCATAAAGATCGCCATGATCGTGCCGGGCGTCGCACCCAGTGTGCGCAGGATGGCGATATCGCCTTTCTTGTCATTGACCACCATCACCAGCGTGGAAATGATGTTGAACGCGGCAACGGCCACAATCAGCAGCAACAGCAGGCCGATCATGGCTTTTTCCATGCGTATGGCCTGGTACAGGTTGCCGTGGGTACGGGTCCAGTCACGGGCGTAATACTGGCTTTCACCCAGCTGCTGTGCGATTTCCCATGCGGTACGC
>JBILYW010000093.1:0-8489 GCA_044377555.1 Pseudomonas sp. | reverse complement strand
GTATGCGAGCAAGTCGGATTTCACGTCGGCAACCTGCTGGACCCCGCGCTCCTGGCCAGCCATGAGCGCTATGACTTCGTATTTTGTCGCAACCTGCTGATTTACTTTGACCTGAAAACCCAGAAGCAGGCGCTGGACGTCCTCAAGCGCCTGACACGTGACGACGGTGTATTGTTTATCGGCCCGGCCGAAGGCAATTTGCTGAGCCGTCTGGGGATGCGCTCGATCGGTGCGCCGCAGTCGTTCGCCTTTTGTCACAGTCAGGAACCCTTGCCTTCGTCTCGCCCGGTGCTGGCCGAGTTCAAACCGCTGCTGCGCTCACCGACGCCTGTGCCTGCTCCCGTGGCGGCACCGGTCAGTCGTCCTTTTGCCCCGCGACCTCAAGCCCGTACGCCACAAAAGCCGTTCCCGGTGAGCGATGAACCCGGCGTATTGCTTGCACAGATCGCCACCTTGGCCAATGAAGGCAAAAGCAACGAGGCCCGGGCCGTCTGCGAGCAGTTTTTGCAGCGTCATGACCCGCAGGCCCAGGTGTTTTACTGGCTGGGCCTGCTCAGTGATGTGCAAGGCCAGACCGCCCAGGCCCAGGGGTTCTATCGCAAGGCGCTGTACCTGGAGCCCCAGCATTCAGAAGCACTGGCGCACCTGGCGGCTTTATTGGCTTCCCAGGGCGATCATGCGGGCGCCCAGCGCTTGCAGGAGCGCGCTGCCCGTAACGAGCGTTCCGTTCACAGTGAGCGTAAACAATGAGCGGTTTAACAGCCCAGAGCCTGATTCACTCCGAAGCGCAGGCCATTGACGACTGCTGGAACCGTATTGGCATCTACGGCGACAAGAGCTGTTCGTTGCTGGTCCAGCATATTCACTGCCGCAACTGCGCCGTCTACTCGGCTGCTGCGACCCGTTTGCTGGATCGCTATTCATTTGAGCAGGAGCACCAGGAACTCTATGCCCCGCAAACCCACGAGCAGAAGGTTGCGACGCGCTCGCTGGTGATTTTCCGCCTGGGCGACGAATGGCTGGGGCTGGTCACGCGCTGCCTGGATGAAGTGGCGCCAATGCAAACGATCCATTCCCTGCCACACCAGCGCTCCCGGGCGTTGCGCGGTGTTGCGAATGTGCGCGGCGCATTGGTGCCGTGCCTGTCTCTGGTTGAACTGCTGGGCCTGGACCCCGGCGTACCCGGTGCCACCTCGTTGCGCATCATGCCGCGCATGCTGATTGTGGCGGCGCACGGCGGGCCGGTGGTGCTGCCTGTGGATGAGGTCGATGGCATCCATAACATTGAAGAACGCGAGTTAATGGCCGCGTCGCTCTCGGGCGAACAGGCCAGTGCCAAATACACCCGCGGTGTGCTGCAGTGGAATGCCCGCAGCCTGCGCTTGCTGGATGAAGATCAGCTGCTGAGCGCAATCACCCGGAGCCTCACATGACCCCCGAGCAAATGCGCGACGCCTCGTTGCTTGAGCTGTTCAGCCTTGAGGCCGAGGCGCAAACCCAGGTACTGAATGCCGGCTTGCTGGCTCTGGAGCGCAACCCGACCCAGGCGGACCAGCTTGAGGCTTGCATGCGCGCTGCACACTCGCTCAAGGGCGCTGCCCGGATTGTCGGGGTGGATGCCGGGGTCAGCGTCTCCCATGTGATGGAAGACTGTCTGGTCAGCGCCCAGGAAGGCCGTCTGTATCTGCAGCCAGAGCATATTGATGCCTTGCTTCAGGGCTCCGATTTGTTGATGCGCATTGCCACGCCGGGCAGTGCGAATGTCGGCCCGGCCGACATTGAAGCCTACGTGGCGCTGATGGCCCGCTTGCTGGACCCGGCGGCGCCCGATTTGCGGATGGCGCCGCCGGAGTTCGACGTATCACAACTGCTGCTGGCGCCTGCACCTTCCACCCCTGCAGCTTTGGCTGAGCCCCGTGCCGAGCTGCCAGTGCCCGCCGAACCCGAGGCAGCGCCCGAGCCTGCGCGTCGCCCCCAGCGCCTGACCGAAAGCGGCGAGCGGGTGTTGCGTGTTACCGCGCAGCGCCTGAACAGCCTGCTCGATCTGTCGAGCAAGTCGCTGGTGGAAACCCAGCGTCTCAAACCCTATCTGGTGGCGTTGCAGCGCCTGAAGCGCATGCAGGGCACCAACCTGCGGGCTTTGGACAACCTCAGCGAACAGCTCAAGATCACGGGCCTGAATCATGAGGCCGAAGAGGCATTGAACGATGCCCGGCGGATTCTTGCCGAGTCCCAGGACCTGCTCAGCGAGCAGACCGCCGAACTTGACGAGTTTTGCTGGCAGGCCGGCCAGCGCGCGCAGTTGCTCTACGACACCGCGCTGGCGTGCCGCATGCGCCCGTTTGCCGATGTTCTGGTCGGGCAGGAGCGTATGGTGCGTGACCTGGGCCGGGCCCTGGGCAAACAGATTCGTCTGGAGATCGAGGGGGAGAAAACCCAGGTCGACCGCGATGTACTGGAAAAGCTCGAAGCGCCATTGATCCACTTGCTGCGCAATGCCGTCGATCACGGTATTGAAACGCCGGAGCAGCGGCTGCTGGCCGGCAAGCCCGCTGAAGGCCTGATTCGCTTGCGCATTTCCCATCAGGCCGGCTTGCTGGTGCTGGAACTGAGCGATGACGGTGCCGGTGTTGACCTGGACCGTTTGCGCCACACCATCGTCGAGCGTCAGCTGTCCACGGCGGCCACCGTGGCGCAACTGAGCGAAGAAGAACTGTTGTCGTTTCTGTTTTTGCCGGGTTTCAGCCTGCGTGACACCGTGACCGAAGTTTCGGGACGCGGTGTCGGTCTCGATGCCGTGCAGCACATGGTGCGCCTGCTGCGCGGTGCCATTGTGCTGGAGCACACCGTACAGCGCGGCAGCCGCTTCCATCTGGAAGTGCCGTTGACCCTGTCCGTGGTGCGCAGCCTGGTGGTTGAAGTCGCAGACGAGGCCTATGCCTTCCCGCTGGCGCATATCGAACGCATGCGCGACCTGCATCCCGATGAAATCGTGCAGCTCGAAGGCCGGCAGCACTTCTGGCACGAAGGCCGGCATGTGGGGCTGGTTGCCGCCAGTCAACTGCTGCAGCGTCCGCCCAGCCAGAGCGATGACGAAACCCTCAAGGTGGTGGTCATTCGCGAACGCGACGCGGTGTATGGCGTGGCCGTCGAACGCTTTATCGGCGAGCGCACCCTGGTGGTCTTGCCGCTCGATCCACGCCTGGGCAAGGTGCAGGACATTTCGGCCGGGGCCTTGCTTGACGATGGTTCGCCGGTGCTGATCGTGGATGTCGAGGACATGCTGCGATCTGTGGATAAACTGCTCAACACCGGGCGTCTGGAGCGTATCGACCGGCGTAACCGGCACACCACCGAACTGACCCGCAAACGTATTCTGGTGGTGGACGACTCGCTGACCGTGCGCGAGCTGCAACGCAAGCTGCTGCTCAACCGTGGCTACGAAGTGGCCGTGGCGGTTGACGGCATGGACGGCTGGAATGCCTTGCGCGCCGAGCACTTTGACCTGTTGATTACGGACATCGATATGCCGCGCATGGATGGTATCGAGTTGGTCACGCTGTTGCGCCGTGACAGCCGTTTGCAGTCGATGCCGGTGATGGTGGTGTCTTATAAAGATCGAGAGGAAGACCGCCGACGCGGTCTGGATGCAGGAGCCGACTATTATCTGGCTAAAGCCAGTTTCCATGACGATGCTCTGCTTGATGCAGTGGTCGAGCTAATAGGAGGAGCCCAGACATGAGAATTGCCATCGTCAACGATATGCCCTTGGCGGTTGAAGCCTTGCGCCGGGCCCTGGCATACGAGCCGGCCCATGAAGTGATCTGGGTGGCCGCGGATGGCAAACAAGCGGTGAGCCTGTGTGCCGAGAACACCCCGGACCTGATTTTGATGGACCTGATCATGCCGGTCATGGATGGCGTAGAAGCCACTCGTCGGATCATGTCTGAAAGCCCGTGTGCCATTGTGATTGTCACCGTCGACCGTGAACAGAATGTCCATCGCGTATTTGAAGCCATGGGCTTTGGTGCGCTGGATGTGGTGGACACTCCGGTGCTGGGAGGCAGCAACCCCAAAGAGGCGGCGGCGCCCCTGTTGCGCAAGATCCTCAACGTGGGCTGGTTGATGGGCCAAAGTGAAAAACGGGTCGCCCCTGTTTCTGGCCAGCCCCGGATCCCGGGTGTACGCGGCGGGCTGGTGGCGATCGGTTCGTCGGCAGGCGGCCCGGCCGCGCTTGAAACCTTGCTCAAAGGGCTGCCGAGGGACTTCGAGGCAGCCATCGTGCTGGTTCAGCATGTGGACCAGGTATTTGCTGCCGGCATGGCTGAGTGGCTGAGCAGCTCGTGCGGGCTGGATGTACGCCTGGCCCGTGACGGTGAAGCGCCTCAGGTGGGGACTGTGCTGCTGGCGGGCACCAATCACCACATCCGCTTACTGAAAAACGGCACGCTGGCCTACACCGCCGAGCCGGTTAACGAAATTTATCGACCCTCGATAGATGTGTTTTTTGAAAGTGTTGCCCGGTACTGGAATAGCGATGCGGTGGGTGTGCTGTTGACCGGCATGGGGCGTGACGGGGCTCAGGGCCTGAAACTCATGCGCCAGCAAGGTTTTCTCACCATCGCCCAGGATCAGAAAAGCAGCTCGGTGTACGGCATGCCCAAAGCGGCTGCGGCCATCGATGCTGCGGTTGAAATCCACCCCTTGGACAAGATTGCGCCACGCTTGCTGGAGAAATTTGCCAAATGACTGGTAAAACCCGGCAGGACTGGCTTGAAGGTAGTAATTCAGGTGAACGCGCATGAATGACTTGCAGTTGGACGACGTCAAATCTGACGAAAACTCGGCCATGGTATTGCTGGTAGACGATCAGGCAATGATCGGCGAAGCCGTGCGCCGTGGATTGGCCCTTGAGCAGAACATCGATTTTCACTTTTGTGCGGACCCGCATCAGGCCATTGCCCAGGCTATCCGCATCAAGCCGACGGTGATTTTGCAGGACCTGGTCATGCCGGGCCTCGACGGGCTGACCCTGGTGCGCGAGTACCGCAACCACCCGGCCACCCAGAACATCCCGATCATCGTGCTTTCCACCAAGGAAGACCCGCTGATCAAAAGTGCGGCTTTTTCGGCCGGGGCCAATGATTATCTGGTGAAACTGCCGGACAACATCGAGCTGGTGGCGCGGATCCGCTATCACTCGCGCTCCTACATGACGCTGCTGCAGCGTGATGCGGCGTACCGTGCGTTGCGTGTCAGCCAGCAACAGTTGCTGGACACCAATCTGGTACTGCAACGGCTGATGAATTCGGACGGCCTGACCGGGCTGTCCAATCGCCGGCATTTCGATGAGTACCTGGAGCTTGAATGGCGCCGCGCCTTGCGTGAGCAGACCCAGTTGTCGCTGTTGATGATCGATGTCGACTACTTCAAGTCCTTCAATGACACCTTCGGTCATCTGGATGGCGACGAAGCGTTGCGCAAAGTGGCTTCGGCCATTCGTGATGCCAGCAGCCGGCCGTCTGACTTGCCGGCCCGTTATGGTGGCGAGGAGTTTGCAATCGTACTGCCCAATACCTCCCTGGGCGGTGCGCGCCTGGTGGCGGAAAAGCTGCGCATGGCGGTCGAAGCCATGAACATCCCGCATATTTCGCCAACTCCTGGCCGCAGCCTGACCATCAGCATTGGTCTGGCCACCATGACCCCGCAACCGGGCAGCAATTGCCGTGAGTTGATTTCGGCGGCGGACAAGGGGCTGTATCTGGCCAAGAAGAACGGGCGTAATCAGGTGGGCATCGAGTAGGGGGCAAATGCACAGCCCTTGTGGCCGCTGCTCGTCAGCGGCTGCAGTTTTGGGGTTCGGCGGGCTTTGCGGCGATTTAGAGAAAACGTGGAAATTCCCGCCCACAACCCCGCCAGGCGGGCTGCTGATCAGTGCTGTTTCCGGTATACTCCCCGGCTTTGTAAAAATCGCCTACGAGTGCCGCCAGCCATGGAAATCAACCCGATCCTTAACAGCATCAAGGACCTGTCAGAGCGCTCCGAAACCATTCGGGGGTATCTTTGACTACGATCAAAAGCATGAGCGTCTGACTGAAGTCAATCGCGAGCTTGAAGATCCGAGTGTCTGGAACAACCCTTCGTACGCCCAGGAACTGGGGCGCGAGCGCTCCCTGCTGGCGCAAATCGTTGAAACCCTCGATGAAATGCACACCGGTCTGGCCGATGCCAAAGACCTGCTGCTGATGGCCGCCGAGGAAGAAGATCAGGCCGCTGTGGATGACGTTGCTGCTGAAGTAGAACGTCTGCGCGAAGCCCTTGAAAAACTCGAATTCCGCCGCATGTTCAGCGGTGAGATGGACGCCAACAACGCTTACCTGGACATTCAGGCAGGCTCCGGCGGCACCGAAGCGCAGGACTGGGCCAATATCCTGTTGCGGATGTATTTGCGCTGGGCCGACAAGCGCGGCTTCGATGCCACCATCATGGAACTGTCTGCCGGTGAAGTCGCTGGCATCAAGGGTGCAACCATTCACATCAAAGGCGAGTACGCGTTTGGTTGGTTGCGTACCGAGATTGGCGTCCATCGTCTGGTTCGCAAAAGCCCGTACGACTCGGGTAACCGTCGTCACACCTCGTTCTCGGCCGTATTCGTTTCGCCGGAAATCGACGACAACATCGAAATCGACATCAACCCTTCGGACCTGCGGATCGACACCTATCGTTCCTCCGGTGCGGGTGGTCAGCACGTAAACACCACCGACTCGGCCGTGCGTATTACCCACGTACCGAGCAACACCGTGGTGAGCTGCCAGAACGAACGTTCGCAGCATGCGAACAAAGACACCGCGATGAAAATGCTGCGGGCGCGTCTTTACGAGCAGGAAGTCCAGAAGCGCAATGCCGCTTCCCAGGCACTGGAAGACACCAAGTCGGATATCGGCTGGGGTCATCAGATCCGTTCGTATGTACTCGACGCCTCGCGTATCAAGGATTTGCGTACCAATATCGAGCGCAGCGACTGCGACAAGGTACTCGACGGCGATATCGACGAATACCTGGTGGCCAGCCTGAAACAAGGGCTGTAAGTCGGCAACAAACCGTGTGCGAAGCCAGTGCGATGCCCATAGGCGCGCTAAAGCCCGCTTCCCCCTGCCGCAAGGCGGGGGCAACGAACCTGTGATGGAATTTTTAAAGACATGAGCGACCTACAACTCGACCCGCAAGACCTGCAACAGGAAGAAAACACCCTGATCGCCCTGCGCAAGGAAAAACTTGCAGCCGAGCGCGCCAAGGGCAATGCCTTCCCGAATGACTTCCGCCGTGACAGCCTCTGCGCCGACTTGCAGAAGAAGTACGCCGAGGCGACCAAGGAAGAGCTGGCTGAAGCCGCCATCCCGGTCAAGGTTGCTGGTCGCATCATGCTTAACCGTGGCTCGTTCATGGTGATCCAGGACATGACCGGTCGCATCCAGGTCTATGTCAACCGCAAGACCCTGCCGGAAGAAACCCTGGCCGCCGTGAAAACCTGGGACCTGGGCGACATCATCGCCGCCGAAGGCACCCTGGCCCGTTCCGGCAAAGGCGACCTGTACGTTGAAATGACCAGCGTGCGTCTGCTGACCAAATCCCTGCGCCCGCTGCCGGACAAGCACCACGGCCTGACCGACACCGAACAGCGTTATCGCCAGCGTTACGTTGACCTGATCGTCAACGAAGATGTGCGCCACACCTTCCGTGTGCGTTCGCAAGTCATCGCCCACATCCGCAGCTTCCTGATGGCCCGCGACTTCCTGGAAGTCGAAACGCCGATGCTGCAAACCATCCCGGGTGGCGCGGCAGCCAAGCCGTTCGAAACCCATCACAATGCCCTCGACATGGACATGTTCCTGCGCATCGCGCCTGAGCTGTTCCTCAAGCGTCTGGTGGTAGGCGGGTTTGAAAAGGTGTTCGAGATCAATCGCAACTTCCGCAACGAAGGCGTTTCGACTCGTCACAACCCGGAATTCACCATGTTGGAGTTCTACCAGGCTTACGCCGACTACGAAGACAACATGGACCTGACCGAAGAGCTGTTCCGTGAACTGGCTCAGCTGGTTCTGGGCACTACCGACGTCCCGTACGGTGACAAGGTGTTCCATTTCGGCGAACCGTTCGTGCGTCTGTCGGTGTTCGACTCGATCCTCAAGTACAACCCCGAGCTGACCGCTGACGACCTGAACGACATCGACAAGGCTCGCGCCATCGCCAAAAAAGCTGGCGCCAAGGTGCTGGGCTTTGAAGGTCTGGGCAAGCTGCAAGTGATGATTTTCGAAGAACTGGTCGAGCACAAGCTGGAACAGCCGCACTTCATCACCGAGTACCCGTTCGAAGTGTCGCCGCTGGCTCGTCGTAACGACGAAAACCCGAACGTCACTGACCGTTTTGAGCTGTTTATCGGTGGTCGTGAAATCGCCAACGCCTACTCCGAGCTCAACGACGCTGAAGAT
>JBILYW010000094.1:0-8489 GCA_044377555.1 Pseudomonas sp. | reverse complement strand
TCCTGGCAAGGGGCTGCGGGCTCGTTGCGAATGATCAGTGCGGATGTGGGGCCTCAAGGGGGCAGGCCGGACTGGACGGTCGTGACTGACTGCACCACTTTTGCAAAAGCGTATCCGGGTGCGCGGCTGTCTGTGGCTCCCGGCGAAACCGCTTTACCAGTGCGGGAGGTGTTTTACAGTTTTGAAAATGGGCAATTGAAGGTCGGGCACCAAAAAGCCGTATTGCTCGACAATGTAGCTGCGTTTGACGTGAGTTTTGGCGTGGCCGCTTCGGCGAGTGCGCAGTCGGTGCTGCGCTATGAAGCTCGCCCGGCTGTTGTTGCCAGTATCCGCAGCGTACGCATCGCCTTGACGCTGCGAGATCCCGGTGCGCGGGTCAGGGATCAGGCCTATCACCTGGTTGTTGCTCTGCGTAATCGACTGGCTTAAGGGGCTGTGCCATTGAATTCTCAGAGCGGCATGGCGTTACTGGTCAGCCTGGTTTTTATGCTGCTGCTGAGCCTGGTCGGCCTGGCATCAATAGTCAGCGCGACTCAGCAGGCAAAAATGGCCGGCAGCGCCCAACACGCCAATCACTCATTCCAGGCTGCAGAATCTGCGCTGCGCAGTGGTGAGTCCTGGCTTCAAGCCGAATGGCGCACCATGGTGGGTTGCGCTTCGCCAGCCGGCTGTAGCCCGCCAGTGACGGTTCTGGCCGGGCCTGCAATTGAGCCGGAGTCCGGGGTGCGCTGGATACGGATTCCGGATGGGCTGTTTGGCGTTCAGAGCCTTGGCCCCAGTACCGGGTCGGCCCATCTGCCAGTTACGGCGATTAGCCATTTGTACCGAGTGACAGGCATTGGTTTTCGCGGGCAGTCGCGCACCGTGCTGGAAAGCATTTATGCACGTTATCAGGACGGGGATGACGGCGATGAAGGGCGCATGCCACAGCGCTTCCGCAGGATTATGTGGCGGCAACTGCAATAGGAAATACGCAATGTATAAATATGGAGCAGGTTTTACCCTGATCGAACTGATGATCGTGGTGCTGATCATCGGTATCCTTGGCGCATTCGTTTATCCGCAGTACAGCGATTATGTGAAGCGGGCTTATCGCGCTCAAATCATCGTCCAGCTGTCGGAACAGGCCCAAAGTCTTGAGCGGTTTTATGCAAGAAACGCGGTATATAACGGTGGGCAAAACCTCAGTTCAGGTAATCAGTATTACGACATTACGTCCGATCTTGCAGACCACACCTTCTTGCTAATGGCGACGCCCAAAGAGGGCTCGGCAATGGCGGGAGACCCTTGTGGCAGCTTTACGCTGGCCCATACGGGGCTGACTGCGATTACCCTGGCCGCCCCTGGCATGACAGTGCAGCAGTGTTGGGGGCGCTAACGCTTTATTTTGAATGACGGGCTGGATCAATAGATGGCAAGGCAGCAACGTGTGGTGATTGTCGGGGGCGGGGTTATCGGTCTGCTGACTGCGTTTAATCTGGCTGCTGATGTAGAGCAGGTGATCCTGCTGGATCGTGGCGGGGTAGGGCAGGAGTCTTCATGGGCTGGTGGCGGGATTGTTTCGCCGCTCTACCCGTGGCGCTACAACTGTGCGGTGACGGCGTTGGCGCACTGGTCCCAGGATTTTTACCCACAGCTGGCCGAGCGTTTGTTTGCCTCCACGGGTGTTGACCCGGAAGTTCACACTACCGGTTTGTACTGGCTGGATCTGGACGATGAAACCCAGGCTCTGGAGTGGGCCCAGCGTGAGCGTCGGCCGCTGGCTGCGGTCGATATTTCTGCGGTTACCGATGCAGTACCAGTGCTGGGTGAGGGTTACTCCCGCGCTATCTATATGGCCGATGTGGCTAATGTGCGAAATCCGCGACTGGTGAAATCGCTCAAGGCTGCGCTGCAAGCAATGCCCAATGTCACGATTCATGAGCAATGCGAAGTGCTGGGGTTTATCCGCGAAGGCGAAAAAGTATCAGGTGTAAATACGGCTCGGGGCGAGATTCTTGGCGATGAGGTGGTCTTGTCGGCCGGGGCCTGGAGCGGTGAGTTGCTCGGCGGGCTCGGCCTTGTACTCCCGGTGGAGCCGGTTAAAGGGCAAATGATCTTGTACAAGTGCGATTCCGACTTTTTGTCGTGCATGGTGCTGGCAAAAGGGCGTTATGCCATCCCGCGTCGTGACGGTCATATCTTGATCGGGAGCACGCTGGAGCACGAAGGTTTTGATAAAGCCCCGACCCAAACGGCCCTTGAGAGCCTGAAAGCTTCGGCCGTCGAGTTGATTCCGGCATTGGCCGATGCTCAAGTGGTCGGGCATTGGGCTGGCTTGCGCCCGGGTTCGCCTGAAGGCATTCCCTATATCGGGCGGGTGTCGGGTTTTGAAGGGTTATGGCTCAACTGCGGGCATTATCGAAACGGGCTGGTCCTGGCACCGGCTTCCTGCCAGTTGTTCGCTGACTTGCTGTTGGGCCGTGAACCAATCATTGACCCCGCGCCTTATGCGCCAGAGGGGCGTATCTGAACATAGGCAGGCAAGAACCCCTGTAGCTGCTGCCAACGCAGCGGCTACAGGGGTTGTGCAGGTCTAGCTTCGCGGCTTTGGCCCTTGCTCCAGATGGTTCTGGGTGCAATACCACTCTTGTTGCTGGCTCAGTGCACGATCGCGGGGCAGGTGCACGCCGCAGTGGGCGCAACGCACCATGGGCTGAGCGCCGGGATCAACCGGCTTTTTGGTCGCCTGTGTGCTGGCCTTGTATTTGCGCCAGAACCACACGCCTGCAGCAATCAGAGCAGCCCAGATCAGTAAACGAAGCATGGTTATCCGCTATTCAAGAAAAGATACGCCAGTTTAGCCAAGGACTTGGCAAGCGCACAGCACCAAATCGAGATCAAAAAAAAGAGCCCGAGGGCTCTTTTTTTGATGGGCTGAACGATCAGTCGAACAGGCCAAGTGTCATGTAGCTGAACCACGAGCGGCTTGGGGTTTGAGCTTCAGGTGCTTCGATGATGTTGCCATCGGCATCTTTTGGCTTCAACTCGGCCGGAATCGCGTCCTTGGCATCCTGATACTGCTTCTGGATGTCCATGTTGGCGCGGGTTTCACCCGGTGGCAGCGGTGTAGTGGACTCGATAAGGCCCAAAGTGGCCTTGCTCAGCCATGAACGGTTGTCCGACTCGGAAACCTGAGGCACGAACTGACCGTCAACCAGGCTCGGGTGGTCCGGGTAGTTGGCTTTGAGCACTTCGAGGCTGGTACTGGCCAGCTGGTCTAGGTGCATGCGCTGATACGACTCAACCATTACCGCCAGGCCGTCACCGACCGAAGGGGTTTCCTGGAAGTTTTCGACTACATAGCGACCACGGTTGGCAGCAGCTACATAGGCCTGACGTGTCAGGTAGTAATCAGCTACGTGGATTTCATACGCAGCCAGCAGGTTGCGCAGGTAGATCATGCGCTGCTTGGCATCAGGTGCGTAACGGCTGTTGGGGTAGCGGCTGGTGAGCTGGGCGAACTCGTTGTAAGAGTCGCGTGCAGCGCCTGGGTCGCGCTTGGTCATGTCCAGCGGCAGGAAGCGCGCCAGCAGGCCCACGTCCTGGTCGAACGAGGTCAGACCTTTGAGGTAATAGGCGTAATCGACGTTGGGGTGCTGTGGATGCAGGCGGATAAACCGCTCGGCAGCGGACTTGGCAGCTTCCGGTTCGGAGTTTTTGTAGTAGGCGTAAATCAGTTCAAGCTGGGCCTGGTCGGCATAGCGACCGAACGGGTAGCGTGACTCAAGTGCCTTGAGTTTGGCGGTAGCACTGGTATAGCTGTGGTTGTCCAGGTCGGCCTGTGCCTGCTGGTACAGCTCGACTTCGCTGAGGTTTTCGTCAACTACTTCTTTTGTCGACGAGCAAGCGGCAGTCAGTGCGAGGATGGCGATCAGCAGCAGGTGTCTCACTTGCATGGCGGCTTGCGTCCCTATGACGGCCGCTGTCTTGGGCGGGTCCGTCCTGTTATGATGAGCGCCCCGTGAAAAGCCTCGGGGCAAAAGACGCCGTATTTAACCACAAGCGCGCAGCCGAAACCAAAGGCTTGGCGCGGTCCTGATGAGCATGTCCGAGAAAATTCAACTTCGCGAAGAGGTGCCGTCCGAACTGGGTGGCCAACGCCTCGATCAAGTCGCCGCACAATTATTCGCTGAGCACTCGCGCTCGCGCCTTTCCGCCTGGATCAAAGACGGCCGTCTTACTGTGGACGGAGCCGTCATACGCCCCCGTGACATCGTGCACGGCGGTTGCATCCTGGAGCTGACTGCAGAGCAGGAAGCACAGGGTGAGTGGATCGCTGAAGACATCCCCCTGGATATCGTCTATGAAGACGATGACATCCTGGTCATCAACAAGCCTGCGGGCCTGGTGGTGCACCCGGCTGCAGGGCATGCCAGTGGCACTTTGCTCAATGCCTTGCTGCATCACGTACCGGACATTATCAATGTGCCGCGTGCGGGGATCGTGCATCGCCTGGACAAAGACACCACCGGTCTGATGGTGGTCGCCAAGACCATTCAGGCGCAGACGCAACTTGTTACACAGTTGCAGAGCCGCAGTGTCAGCCGGATCTATGAATGCATTGTTATCGGTGTCGTCACCGCCGGGGGCAAGATCGACGCGCCCATCGGCCGTCACGGCCAGCAACGCCAGCGTATGGCGGTAATGGAAGGTGGCAAGCAGGCGGTGAGTCATTACCGTGTGCTTGAGCGTTTCCGTTCCCACACCCATGTGCGGGTCAAGCTGGAAACCGGTCGTACTCACCAGATTCGTGTGCATATGTCCCACATCAACTTCCCGTTGGTCGGAGACCCAGCCTACGGCGGTCGCTTCCGCATTCCGCCGTCTGCCAGCGTGACGATGGTCGAATCGCTGAAAAACTTTCCGCGTCAGGCGCTCCATGCTCGCTTCCTCGAGCTGGATCATCCGACGACCGGTAAGCGCATGAGCTGGGAATCGCCACTGCCGGACGACTTTGTCTGGTTGTTGACGTTGCTCAAGCAAGATCGTGAGGCATTCATCGGGTGAACACTTTCCTGATTCCTGACTGGCCTGCGCCGGCAGGCATCAGGGCCTGTGTGACCACCCGTGCGGGCGGCGTCAGCCTGGCGCCGTTCGACAGCTTCAACCTGGGCGACCATGTTGGCGACGACCCTGTGGCCGTTGCGCATAACCGCCAGCGCCTCACCCATATTTTTGACGTACAGCCCGCTTGGCTTAGCCAGGTTCACGGGGTTGTGGTCGTACCTGCCAATCCCGAACTGATTGTTGAAGCCGATGCCAGCTGGACGGCAACCCCCGGGGTCGCCTGCACGGCGATGACGGCGGACTGCTTGCCGGCATTGTTCTGCGACCGTGCCGGGACCCGTGTCGCGGCAGCCCATGCCGGCTGGCGCGGGCTGGCCGCCGGGGTGCTTGAAGCTGCAGCCCAAAGCCTCAATGTTGAGCCCCGGGATATCCTGGTGTGGCTGGGGCCGGCGATTGGCCCCAAGGCATTTGAAGTGGGTGCCGAGGTTCGGGAAGTCTTTGTCACAGACATGCCCGAAGCGGCTGACGCCTTTGTGCCCGGCGTCAATGCCGGGCGCTACATGGCGGACATCTATGAGCTGGCGCGCCTGCGTTTGGCTCGCTTTGGCATCACCGCGGTATACGGTGGCGGTTTTTGCACCGTGACCGACCCTCGCTTTTTCTCCTACCGGCGCAGTCCTCGTACTGGCCGTTTTGCATCACTGGTTTGGATCGAAAGACCGTCCAGCTGATCTGCGTCATTTTCCAAACGCTTGAAACTCCCGTAATCGCCCGCATCTACTATGGTATCTGGCAGGTTTCTTCATTCAGGAGTTTCCATCCCTCCGGCCTGCTCATAAGGAAGGTGACGAATGCGTATAGATAGATTAACCAGCAAGTTGCAGTTGGCGTTGTCCGATGCTCAGTCTTTGGCTGTAGGCCTTGATCATCCGGCCATTGAACCAGCGCACTTGATGCAGGCATTGCTGGAACAGCAGGGCGGTTCGATCAAGCCGCTGCTGATGCAAGTCGGTTTTGATGTAAACAGCCTGCGCAAAGAGCTGACCAAAGAGCTCGATCAGCTGCCAAAAATCCAGAACCCTACTGGCGACGTGAATATGTCGCAGGATTTGGCACGCCTGCTTAACCAGGCAGACCGTCTGGCGCAGCAAAAAGGCGATCAGTACATCACCAGCGAGTTGGTATTGCTGGCTGCGATGGACGAAAACAGCAAGCTGGGCAAATTGTTGCTGGGCCAGGGCGTAACCAAAAAGGCTCTGGAAAACGCCATCAACAACTTGCGCGGTGGCGAAGCGGTCAACGACCCTAACGTCGAAGAGTCGCGTCAGGCGCTGGATAAATACACCATCGACCTGACCAAGCGTGCCGAAGAAGGCAAACTCGATCCGGTCATTGGTCGTGACGATGAAATTCGGCGCACCATTCAGGTCTTGCAGCGCCGTACCAAAAACAACCCGGTACTGATCGGTGAGCCTGGTGTGGGTAAAACCGCGATTGCCGAAGGCTTGGCGCAACGGATCATCAATGGTGAAGTGCCTGATGGCCTCAAAGGCAAACGCCTGCTGTCGCTGGATATAGGTGCGTTGATTGCCGGTGCCAAGTTCCGTGGTGAGTTTGAAGAGCGCCTTAAAGCACTGCTGAACGAGCTGTCGAAGCAGGAAGGTCAAATCATCCTGTTTATCGACGAACTGCACGTGATGGTCGGTGCTGGCAAGGGCGAGGGCGCAATGGATGCGGGCAATATGCTCAAGCCTGCGCTGGCCCGTGGTGAGTTGCACTGCGTAGGTGCGACCACGCTTAACGAGTATCGCCAGTACATCGAGAAGGATGCAGCCCTTGAACGGCGCTTCCAGAAAGTACTGGTGGATGAGCCGAGCGAAGAAGACACCATCGCGATTCTGCGTGGCTTGAAAGAGCGCTATGAGGTTCACCACAAGGTGGCGATCACCGACGGTGCAATTATCGCTGCGGTCAAACTCAGCCATCGTTACATCACTGATCGGCAGTTGCCTGACAAGGCGATTGACCTGATGGACGAAGCGGCAAGCCGTATCCGCATGGAGATTGACTCCAAGCCTGAGGTGCTGGACCGCCTTGAGCGTCGTTTGATTCAACTGAAAGTTGAAGCTCAGGCGCTGAAGAAAGAAGAAGACGAGGCGGCGAAAAAACGGCTCGAGAAACTGCAGGAAGAAATTCAGCGCCATGAGCGCGAGTATTCTGACCTGGAAGAAATCTGGACCTCGGAAAAAGCCGAAGTACAGGGCTCTGCCCAGATCCAGCAAAAGATCGAGCAGGCCCGCCAGGAGCTTGAAGTAGCGCGTCGCAGCGGCAACCTCAACCGCATGGCCGAGTTGCAGTACGGGATCATTCCCGACCTGGAGCGCAGCCTGCAAATGGTCGATGAGCACAGCAACAAAACTGAGAATCAGTTGTTGCGCAGCAAAGTGACCGAAGAAGAAATCGCTGAAGTGGTGTCGAAGTGGACTGGTATTCCGGTCTCCAAGATGCTTGAAGGCGAGCGCGACAAGCTGATGAAGATGGAGAGCTTGCTGCATGAGCGCGTGATCGGTCAGGACGAGGCGGTTGTGGCCGTGTCCAATGCCGTACGCCGTTCGCGTGCCGGCTTGAGTGACCCTAACCGTCCAAGCGGCTCGTTCATGTTCCTGGGCCCGACCGGTGTGGGTAAAACCGAGTTGTGCAAGGCGCTGGCCGAGTTCCTCTTTGATACTGAAGAGGCGATGGTGCGTATCGATATGTCCGAGTTCATGGAGAAACATTCCGTCGCTCGACTCATTGGTGCTCCACCAGGCTATGTAGGCTACGAAGAAGGTGGTTACCTGACCGAAGCAGTACGGCGCAAGCCTTACTCGGTGATCTTGCTGGACGAAGTCGAGAAGGCTCACCCGGATGTATTCAACGTGTTGCTGCAAGTGCTTGAAGACGGTCGACTGACTGACAGCCATGGCCGCACGGTGGACTTCCGCAACACGGTGATCGTGATGACTTCCAACCTGGGCTCTGCACAGATCCAGGAGCTGGTGGGTGATCGTGAGGCACAGCGTGCTGCGGTGATGGATGCAGTGAGTACGCACTTCCGTCCGGAGTTTGTGAACCGGATCGACGAAGTAGTGATCTTCGAGCCTCTGGCCCGCGATCAGATTGCCGGTATCGCTGATATCCAGTTGGGTCGTCTGCGTAGTCGTCTGGCTGAGCGCGACCTTAGCCTTGAGTTGAACCAGGAGGCTTTGGATAAGTTGATTGCGGTGGGTTACGACCCTGTGTATGGCGCACGCCCTCTGAAACGTGCGATTCAGCGCTGGATCGAAAACCCGTTGGCTCAACTGATTCTGTCCGGTCAGTTCTTGCCAGGCACCACGGTTGTGGCCAGTGTGAAAGACGACGAAATCGTCTTCGTATAAGGCTCAAAACCGGTGTTTTAA
>JBILYW010000606.1:0-2763 GCA_044377555.1 Pseudomonas sp. | reverse complement strand
AACCAGGCCGGCCGGTCAGCCGCCTCGGCGGGCATTGCTCTTGATCTACCGGCCCCTTCGGGAGGCCGAGTGGAGGTTCTGCGCAGTGGGTCTCCCGGCATGGATGCCGGGAGAGCCGTGCTGGGCCAAGGATGGCCCGTCACGGCGTGCCCACGGAGCGTACCTGCGCGAGGGACACCTGAGCGCAGCGAAGGCCGTACGCCGGGGCAAGCCTTTTTGGGTACTTTTTCGGCGTTTGGAAAAAGTGCCTCGCCGTAAGGGCGAAACCCGTAAAACGCCGTGGCGCATCGAACGGATATGTACTCGGGATGGATAACTGCAACACCAAGTACATATCCGCCACACACGCCCAACTGGAATGGGGGCATTCGCGTTGTTCGTACATTCCCCTGGCTACAGCAAATTTGTGGGAGCGAGCCTGCTCGCGAAACAGGCGACGCGATCTTCCTGGCAAACCCCGATGATGCCTTCGCGAGCAGGCTCGCTCCAACAGCGGACTGGAGGCGTCACACATCCCGACACCAAACAGGCCGGCCTGCCGCCTCGAACGCCTTTGATCTGCACGCCCCTTCGGCGTGCCCACGGAGCAGGACCGGAGCAAGGGCGAAACCCGTAAAACACCGTGGCACAGCGAATGGATATGTACGCTCTAAATCAGCTGTAAATAAGTTGCAAAAGCAACAGATCCACCGAGTAAATATCCGGCATACACATCCAGCTGAAATCTAGGTTTTGCCCTTCTGTGAGGGTCGATCGTGGCGCTTTCGAGATTAGGTGGCAGCCGACTTTGCCGGGAACAGAATATCTACAGCTATTGCCCTCCCCCCTGCCCATAAGTCAGGATCCTGCACTTTTGAATGAAAGGAGCAAACGTGGAGCGTCTATTCGTTTATGGAACCCTGGGCCCGGGCGGGCCGAATGAGCATGTGATGTCCAACATCGGTGGCACATGGGAGCCCGCCTCGCTAAAAGGTCGCCTGGTGCAAGCCGGTTGGGGAGCTGAAATGGGCTTTGCGGGGTTGGTGATTGCTGAAGATGGCGATGATATTCCCGGCCACGTGTTCTGCTCCGGGAACTTCCCTGCGCACTGGCCCGCTCTCGACGATTTCGAAGGGGGGGAATATCAACGCGTCCTCACCCAGGTAACGCTGGGGAATGGCTCGCTGATTGATGCTTTTGTCTATGCCCTGCGCTAGTGCCATGACCGAGATCACATTCAGGCAGCCAACGCTCAAGGATGCCGAGCGTTGTTACCAGATAGAGACCACCGCCTATGAAGGCGATGAAGCCGCTACGCTGGAGAAAATCCGCACCCGGATTGCCCGTTACCCCCAGGGTTTCCTCATCCTCGAGCAGGGTGACGAGATAGTGGGCTTCATCAATAGCGGTTGCGCCCACAACGTCGTCATGTCGGACGAAGAATTCAAAGAGCTGATTGGCCACGACCCATTGGCGCCCAATGTGGTGATCATGTCCGTCGTTGTATCGCCTGAGCACCAGGGCAAGGGCTTTTCAACGCTGCTGATGCGCAGGTTTGTCGAGCAGATGCAGCGTCTGGGCAAAAAAACCATCCACCTGATGTGCAAAGAACAGCATGTGGCGCTGTATGCAAAGCTGGGCTATCAGTACGTTCAGCCCTCGCCGTCCGACCATGGCGGCATGTCCTGGCACGAAATGGTCATGGATATTTGATTGCCTTGCCGAGCGTTCGCAGCCGGACTGCTGAACGGGTTACAACACCCGGGCCCTGCACCAGCCGGCCCGGCGGCGGACAAATGCGCAACCGGGCAACGTTTCATGTTCAGCGCCCAGCATTCAGTCATGCCGGGGCGCACTGAGCCTGCGGACGATAAAATCGACAAAGGCACTCAGCTTGGGCAGCGCCTTTTTTGACCGTGGATACACCATCTGCACCGGCTTGGATGCCGGAGCCCAGGCATCCATGATGGTCACCAGCTCGCCTTTTGCCAGGGCGGCTGCCACCAGAAAATCCGGCTGCATCAGAATGCCGCCCCCCGCAATGGCGGCCTGAAGCAGGACCTGACCGTCATTGCTTTTAAGCACCGCATGCTCGGGCCAGGGCATTTTTTCAGTACCCTGTTCCAGGGGCCAGGCGAAGCGGTTGTTCCAGGAGGTATGGGTCAGGATCCGATGTTTATAAAGTTCTTCCGGCGTGTGCGGCGCTGGCCACTGTTGCAGATACTTTGGCGCAGCACAGATCACCATCCGGTACGGCGGCAACGGTTTTGACTCAAGGTTGACCTCAATCAGCTCCGAGATCCTGAAACCCAGATCAAAAGAGCTTTCGTAGAGGTCCACCACTTCGTTGCTCAGGATCAACTCGACCTGTATGTCCGGATAAAGCTGCATGAACTCGCTCACCAGCGGCCCCACCAGCGACACCCCAAGGGTCATTGGCGCTGTCAGGCGCAGCAGCCCGCTCGGCTTGCCGGCGGACGTTTGCACCCGGCTGAAGGCGTACTTGACCTGCTCCAGTGCGGCCTTGGACTCTTCATAAAAGAGCCGCCCCTCTCCCGTCACCGACTGGCGGCGCGTGGTTCTGTGTATCAATGTGCTGTTCAGCGTTTTTTCAAGGCTCTGGATATGGCGCCCCACCATTACCGCCGACATGCCCACCTGTACTGCCGCGTCGGCAAAGCTGCCGGCCTCCACCACGGCTACAAAAACTTCCATTTGCCTGAGCTTGCTCATAAAGACACCTTCTGGCCCTGCAAAAATCAACGAATAACCACAAGCCAGGCT
>JBILYW010000092.1:0-8515 GCA_044377555.1 Pseudomonas sp. | reverse complement strand
TGTACCAGCAGGGCAATCAGCCGGTTTACACGCCGATTGACGGCAGCCAGATTGGTGCCGTGCACTGGGAAGGTGCTGCCGAGACCGAGCAGCATGTGACCCGCGCCGAGCACGCATTCGAGGCCTGGCGCAAGGTGCCGGCGCCGCGTCGCGGAGAGCTGGTGCGCCAGTTCGGCGATTTGCTGCGTGAGTACAAGGCCGATCTGGGCGAGCTGGTGTCGTGGGAGGCGGGCAAGATCACCCAGGAAGGTCTGGGCGAAGTACAGGAGATGATCGACATTTGCGACTTCGCCGTCGGCCTGTCGCGCCAGCTTTATGGCTTGACCATCGCCTCGGAGCGTCCGGGCCACCATATGCGTGAAACCTGGCACCCGTTGGGGGTTGTCGGCGTGATCAGCGCATTTAACTTCCCGGTGGCTGTCTGGGCGTGGAACACCACCCTGGCTCTGGTGTGCGGCAACGCCGTGATCTGGAAGCCGTCCGAGAAAACCCCGCTCACAGCCCTGGCCTGCCAGGCGTTGTTTGATCGGGTGCTGAGTAAATTTACCGACGCACCCAAGTATCTGGCCCAAGTGATTATCGGCGGTCGTGACGCGGGTCAGGCACTGGTGGAAGACCCGCGTGTGGCGTTGATCAGCGCCACCGGCAGCACCCGCATGGGGCGTGAAGTGGCGCCCATCATTGCTGCCCGCTTTGCCCGCAGCATTCTGGAACTGGGCGGCAACAACGCGATGATCCTCGCCCCGAGCGCCGATCTGGACATGGCCGTACGCGCCATCCTGTTCAGCGCGGTTGGCACTGCGGGCCAGCGTTGTACCAGCCTGCGCCGCCTGATCGCCCATGATTCGGTCAAAGCAGAGATCGTTGCCCGCCTCAAGGCGGCCTATTCCAAAGTGCGCATCGGCCATCCGCTGGAAGGCAATCTGGTGGGCCCGCTGATCGACAAACACAGTTTCGAAAACATGCAGGACGCGCTGGAACAAGCCCTGAGCGAAGGCGGGCGGGTGTTTGGCGGTGAGCGTCAGTTGGCCGGGCAGTATCCCGGCGCTTACTACGTGGCCCCGGCGATTGTCGAAATGCCGGAGCAGAGCGATGTGGTGTGCGACGAGACCTTCGCCCCGATCCTGTACGTGGTCGGCTACAGCGACTTTGCCGAGGCCCTGCGCCTTAACAACGCCGTGCCCCAGGGCCTGTCGTCGTGCATCTTCACCACTGATGTGCGCGAGGCCGAGCAATTCATGTCCGCCACTGGCAGTGACTGCGGAATCGCCAACGTCAACATCGGCCCGAGTGGCGCGGAGATTGGCGGCGCGTTTGGTGGTGAGAAAGAAACCGGCGGCGGGCGTGAGTCGGGCTCCGATGCGTGGCGCGGCTATATGCGCCGTCAGACCAATACCGTGAACTACTCGCTGGAGCTGCCGTTGGCGCAGGGGATTACCTTCGATTGAGGTAAGCCCTGAGTCACCTGTGCGGAGGATACTGTGGGAGCGGGCTTGCTCGCGATAGCATCGCTGCGGTCTGCCAGCCAGACCGAGTTGTCTGCATCGCGAGCAAGCCCGCTCCCACAAGCGCTCCCCCATGATTGCATCACCGTTAGGTTTCATTTCTGGAGCTTGGCAATGCCTCTACAAGAACAATGTCTGTGGGAAAACTTAACGCCGCAACGTCCTCAGGCGCCCACCTTCAAGGGCGAACTGAGTGTTGATGTGTGTGTGATCGGTGCCGGCATCACCGGTCTGTCAGCCGCCATTCACTTGCTCGAACAGGGCAAAAGCGTGTGCGTGCTCGAAGCGCATCGCACCGGGCACGGAGGCTCGGGGCGCAACGTGGGGCTGGTGAACGCCGGGATGTGGATCCCGCCGGATGATATCGAAGCCGGTTTCGGCGAGGTCGTGGGCAGCCAGCTCAATCGTATGCTCGGCGCCGCGCCTGCTCTGGTCTTCAGCCTGATCGACAAATACGGCATCGACTGTCAGCTGCGCCGCGAAGGCACGTTGCATATGGCCCACAACGCCAAGGGCGAAGCCGATCTGCGAAGCCGCGAAGAGCAATGGAAGCGTCGCGGGGCGCCCGTGGAGTTACTCACCGCAGCTGCGTGCGAAGCGGCCACCGGCACCACAAAAATAGCCGCCGCCTTGCTCGACCGTCGCGCCGGAACCCTTAACCCCATGGCCTATACCTCGGGCCTGGCCAAGGCCGCCAGTGATCTGGGCGGGCAGCTGTTTGACCACTCGCCCGTGACCGGGCTTGAGCGCCAGGGCCAGCGCTGGTCGGTGCAAACCGCTTTGGGGGCGGTGAGTGCCGAGCAGGTGGTGCTGGCATCCAATGCCTACACCGAAGGCGAATGGACTGACTTGCGACGTAACTTTTTCCCTGGTTACTACTACCAGGTCGCCTCCAGGCCACTGACCGACGCCTCCGCCGAACGTATCTTGCCCGGCGGCCAGGGCTCGTGGGACACCCGTCAGGTGTTGAGCAGCATTCGCCGCGATGCCGACGGCCGTTTACTGCTGGGCAGTCTGGGTAATGGCAATCAAAAGCCTGCGTGGTTTCTCAAGACCTGGGCCGACCGTGTGCAACAGCACTACTTTCCGTACCTCAAGGGCGTGGAGTGGGAGTGCACCTGGACCGGCTGCATCGCGTTTACTCCCGATCATTTGATGCGTCTGTTCGAGCCCGCGCCCGGTTTGGTGGCAGTGACCGGCTACAACGGCCGGGGCGTGACCACGGGCAGCGTGGTGGGCAAGGCCTTTGCCGACTACCTGTGCAGCGGCGACCCCAAGGCACTGCCGATTCCGTTTGCGCCGATGCGCCCGCTGTCTGGCACGGGGCTGCGCAGTTGTTTATACGAAGCCGGTTTTTCGCTGTATCACGCCGGCCAGTGTTTAAGAATTGTGATCTGACAGGGTTTTTTCACCGCGTGTACGGCGTTTGTTCGTACAGCGGCTAGCCTCTAGTGGTGCGGCGCGTAGCAATTACGCACCGAGAGTGTGCAGTTCGGTGACGCAGGCGGTTACAGGATGGTTGCACGATGCAGGGCAACCCGGTTGCAACGTTTGTCGCAGATGGTGGTACTGGCAGGAAGTTATTGGTTTCACCTTCCTCGGTTTAGACGGTTGCACGCCCAATGAAAATGGGCTCGAAACAGTCGGCATAACAACAAGACAACGGCTTTTTTAAGAATAAAAAACCAATGGCACGCGGCTTGCTCTGCGCTTTAGGTGAAGTCGAAGTGCCATCTAAAAAACCTCAGGAGCACCACCTCATGTCGCAGACGTTCTACAAGAAAGGTTTTCTGGCCCTCGCAGTGGCTGCTGCTTTGGGCGTTTCCTCGTTTGTTCAGGCAGATGTGAAAATTGGTGTGGCGGGCCCGATGACTGGCGCCAACGCGGCATTTGGTGAGCAGTACATGAAGGGTGCGCAGGCGGCTGCGGATGCAATTAACAAGGCGGGCGGGATTAACGGCGAGAAGATCAAGCTGGTGGCCGGCGACGATGCCTGCGAACCCAAGCAGGCCGTGGCTGTGGCCAACCGCTTGGTCGATCAGGACAAAGTAATCGGTGTGGTCGGTCACTTCTGCTCTTCGAATACGATTCCTGCTTCCGAGGTGTATGCCGATGCGGGTGTGATCATGATCACGCCGGGCTCGACCAACCCGCAGGTCACTGAGCGTGGGCTGGATGCAGTGTTCCGTATGTGCGGGCGTGATGATCAGCAAGGCATCGTTGCAGGCGACTACATAGTCGACGTGCTCAAGGGCAAGAAAGTGGCGGTCATCAACGACAAGGACACCTACGGCAAAGGTCTGGCCGATGCCACCAGTGCACAGCTGACCAAGCGCGGCGTGAAACCCATCCTGGAAGAAGGCCTGACACGGGGTGAAAAAGACTTCAGCGCGCTGGTCACAAAGATCCGCGGCGCCGGTGCTGATGTTGTGTACTTCGGTGGTCTGCACCCTGAGGCCGGTCCGCTGGTCCGCCAACTGCGTGAAGCGGGTCTCAAGGATGTGAAATTCATGTCGGACGATGGCATCGTGACCGACGAACTGGTGGCCACTGCCGGTGGCCCGCAGTATGTCGATGGCGTGTACATGACCTTCGGCGCCGACCCGCGCCTGCTGCCGGACAGCAAGGTGGTGGTTGAAGAGTTCCGCAAGGCGGGCACCGAGCCTGAAGGCTACACCCTGTACGCCTACGCTTCGATCCAGGCCCTGGCTGACGCTTTCAATGGCGCCAAATCCAACAAAGGCGAAGACGCAGCCAAGTGGCTCAAGGCCAACCCGGTTAAAACCGTAATGGGTGAAAAAAACTGGGACGGTAAAGGCGACCTGAAAGTCTCTGACTACGTGGTTTATCAGTGGGACAAAGACGGCAAATATCACCAGCTGGAAAAACAGAAGTGAGATAGATCGCTCCTGCTGATTCCCTGATTCCGCAGGAGCTGGCTAAGCCTGTGATCTTTTAAACGGTCAAAAGATCACAGTCTGCGCCAGCTTCTGCGGACCCGGGGCATCGGAGGCAAATCGGCATCACCTGTCTTCTTTTCCAGGAGTCGCGCATACCCTGCCACCCAAGCTGTCCTCTGACGGCGTGGATGGCTTGCGTCTGTGCAATGGCTCCAGTGCGTGAGATTGCGTTATGGATGGTATTTTCCTACAGCAACTGCTGAACGGCCTGACCCTCGGGTCTGTGTACGGCCTGATCGCCATCGGCTACACAATGGTCTACGGCATCATCGGCATGATCAACTTCGCCCATGGCGAGGTGTACATGATCTCTGCTTACCTCGCGGCGATCAGTCTGGCTCTGTTGGCATACTTCGGTATTGAATCCTTCCCGCTACTGATGTTGGGTACCTTGATTTTCACCGTTGTGGTGACCGGCGTGTATGGCTGGGTCATCGAGCGCGTGGCTTACAAACCTCTGCGAAACTCCACACGGCTGGCGCCGCTGATCAGCGCCATCGGTATTTCCCTGATCCTGCAAAACTACGTGCAAATTGCCCAAGGCTCGCGCCAACAAGGGGTTCCAACCCTGCTGAGCGGTTCCTGGCGCGTGGATATTGGCACCGGCTTTGTACAGCTCACCTACACCAAAGTCTTCATTCTGATCGCGGCCTTCGTGGGGATGGGCCTGCTGACCTACATCATCAAGTACACCAAGCTGGGCCGCATGTGCCGCGCCACCCAGCAAGACCGCAAGATGGCCTCGATCCTGGGGATCAACACCGACCGGGTGATCTCCTACGTGTTTGTGATCGGTGCTGCCATGGCCGCGCTGGCCGGTGTGTTGATCACCATGAACTACGGCACGTTCGACTTTTATGCCGGCTTTATTATCGGCATCAAGGCGTTCACCGCTGCCGTGCTCGGCGGGATTGGATCATTGCCTGGCGCCATGCTCGGCGGGATCATCCTGGGTATTTCCGAGTCACTTTTTGCCGGGTTGGTTAACTCGGATTACAAGGACGTGTTCAGTTTCTCACTGCTGGTGCTGATTCTGATTTTCCGTCCCCAAGGCCTGCTGGGTCGTCCTCTCGTGGCGAAGGTGTAAGTATGTCTGCAGCCATTAATAAACCGGTTGATATTAAAAAAAGCGTTATCGATTCGATCCTTGCCGGGTTGATTTCATTGATTGTGTTCGGGCCGATCGTGGGGGTAGTGCTCGACGGCTATAGCTTTAACCTGCAGCCGGCACGTGTGGGCTGGCTGGTGGCGATTGTGATGGTGGGGCGCTTTGCCTTGAGCCTGTTCCTGCAAACGTCCAGGGGCCTGAAAATTCTTCAGAGCTTTGAGTCCACCGGCTCTGGTGTGCACGTGCTGCCACCCGATTACAAATCGCGGCTGCGCTGGATCGTGCCGCTGCTGATCGTGATTGCCATCGTGTTCCCGTTTTTTGCCAACA
This sequence comes from Pseudomonas sp., assembly GCA_044377555.1. Classification (GTDB taxonomy): domain Bacteria; phylum Pseudomonadota; class Gammaproteobacteria; order Pseudomonadales; family Pseudomonadaceae; genus Aquipseudomonas. Next base: position 2,612 of record JBILYW010000092.1, on the reverse strand, counting down.
AATACATCCTGACCGTGGTGATTCTCGGCCTGATCTACGTGCTGCTCGGCCTCGGGCTGAACATCGTGGTCGGGTTGGCGGGTTTGCTCGATCTGGGGTACGTGGCCTTCTACGCCATCGGTGCTTATGGCCTGGCGCTGGGCTATCAGTACCTGGGGCTGGGCTTTTGGTCGGTGCTGCCGCTGGCGGCCATTGCGGCGGCAATGGCGGGGTGCATTCTCGGGTTTCCGGTATTGCGAATGCATGGGGATTACCTGGCTATCGTGACCCTGGGGTTTGGCGAAATCATTCGCCTGATCCTCAACAACTGGCTGTCGTTCACCGGTGGGCCCAATGGTATGCCAGTACCTTCACCGACGTTTTTCGGGCTTGAGTTTGGCCGCGTTGCCAAAGAGGGCGGGGTACCGTTCCATCAGTTCTTCGGCCTGGACTACAACCCCAACATCAAATTCCTGTTTATCTACATCGTGCTGTTTCTGGTGGTGCTGCTGGTGCTGTACATCAAGCACCGCCTGACCCGCATGCCGATTGGTCGCGCCTGGGAAGCATTGCGCGAAGACGAAATCGCCTGTCGCTCCATGGGCCTGAACCACGTGCTGGTCAAACTCTCGGCGTTCACCATCGGTGCTTCTACCGCAGGCCTGGCCGGTGTGTTCTTCGCCAGCTACCAGGGCTTTGTGAACCCTTCCTCGTTTACCTTCTTTGAATCGGCGCTGATCCTGGCGATTGTGGTGCTCGGCGGCATGGGCTCGACGGTAGGGGTGGTGATCGCCGCGTTCGTGCTGACCGTGGCCCCGGAACTGCTGCGCAGCTTTGCTGAGTACAGGGTGCTGCTGTTTGGCGTGCTGATGGTGTTGATGATGATCTGGCGGCCACGGGGCCTGATCCGGATCAGCCGTGTCGGGGTTACACCACGCAAGGGGGTCGCGCCATGAACGAACCCGCTCTGAATGACGATGTCGTGCTTTCGGTCGACAAGCTGATGATGCATTTCGGCGGGATCAAGGCCTTGAGCGATGTCAGCCTAAAGGTCAAACGCAACTCGATCTTTGCCTTGATCGGCCCCAACGGGGCCGGTAAAACCACGGTGTTCAACTGCCTGACCGGCTTTTACAAAGCCAGCGGCGGCAGGATCGAACTCAACGCCCGGGGTACCCGCACCAACGTGATCAAACTGTTGGGCGAGCCATTCAAGTTGACCGACTTTGTATCGCCCAAGGCATTTGCCAGTCGGCTGTTTTACAAAATGTTCGGCGGTACTCACCTGGTCAACCGCTCAGGGTTGGCGCGGACCTTCCAGAACATTCGCCTGTTCAAGGAAATGTCGGTACTGGAAAACCTGCTGGTGGCCCAGCACATGTGGGTCAACCGCAACATGCTCGCCGGTATCCTCAACACCAAGGGCTACCGCAAGGCCGAAAGCGATGCGCTGGACCACGCGTTCTACTGGCTGGAAGTGGTCGACCTGGTGGACTGCGCCAACCGCCTGGCCGGTGAACTGTCCTACGGCCAGCAACGACGTCTGGAAATTGCCCGTGCCATGTGTACGCGCCCGCAGATCATCTGTCTGGACGAACCGGCGGCAGGCCTCAACCCACAGGAAACCGAAGCGTTGAGCGCGATGATTCGCCTGCTGCGTGACGAACACGACCTCACCGTGGTGCTGATCGAGCACGACATGGGCATGGTCATGAGTATTTCCGATCACATCGTGGTGCTCGACCACGGCAACGTGATCGCCGAGGGCGGGCCGGAAGCGATTCGTAACGACCCGAAAGTGATTGCTGCCTACCTCGGCGCGGACGAAGAGGAGCTGATATGACGAGCACGATCCTCGAACTCAAGGACCTGGACGTGCACTACGGGCCGATCCAGGCACTCAAGCAAGTTTCGATGCACATTGAAGAGGGCGAAACCGTGAGCCTGATCGGCTCAAACGGTGCGGGCAAATCCACGCTGCTGATGTCGATTTTCGGCCAGCCCCGGGCCAGCAGCGGGCAAATCATCTACCAGGGCGTGGACATCACCCACAAGTCCTCGCACTACATCGCCTCCAACGGTATCGCCCAGTCGCCGGAAGGGCGCCGCGTGTTCCCGGACATGTCGGTGGAAGAAAACCTGCTGATGGGCACCATCCCCATCGGGGACAAATACGCCAGCGAAGACATGCAGCGCATGTTCGAGTTGTTCCCCCGGCTCAAGGAGCGGCGTAACCAGCGGGCCATGACCATGTCGGGGGGGGAGCAGCAGATGCTCGCCATCGCCCGCGCCTTGATGAGCCGCCCCAAGTTGCTGTTGCTGGATGAACCCAGCCTGGGGTTGGCGCCGATTGTGGTGAAACAGATTTTTGCCACCTTGCGCGAACTGGCCACCACCGGCATGACCATCTTTCTGGTGGAGCAAAACGCCAACCACGCCCTGCGCTTGTCCGACCGCGCATACGTGATGGTCAACGGCGAAATCCGCCTGACCGGCACTGGCAAGGAACTGCTGAGCAACGAGGAGGTGCGTAACGCTTACTTGGGCGGGCATTAGCAGGCATTTCACACCTCTCTGTGTGGGGGCGGGCTTGCTCGCGATGGCATCACTGCGGTTTGTTTGAATCACCGCGT
>JBILYW010000605.1:0-2767 GCA_044377555.1 Pseudomonas sp. | reverse complement strand
GCCTCACCGGGTACGCCTGGCGCCTACTTCGAGCTGTTCAAAAGCGAAGACACGCCACCGACCAGCAGCGAACTGGGCAACAGCGTCGCCCCGGGCAGCCCGCTGCCGGCCGACGACGGCGCGCCAATCGATCTGTTCTAGTGCACAGAGCGGCAAGCAGCTCTTGCCGCTCGAGGGTCTGTTCCCGTTTCATTGCGGCCGCGCCGATAGCCCATGTGGTGCAGGGCAAGGCGCGAGCAGCGTGGTTGGGTTGTTCCAGATAAGCTGCGAGCAACGACGCCCTGCGCCACATGGGCTATCGGCCCTTCAGGGCGCGTGTCAAATTTAGCCAGGCGGCGTTGCAGGGCTTGAGAAGGGAACAACCATTCTCGGCGCCCTGCGCCTTGCCTGGCTAAATTTGACCCAGCGACGCGGCTCGCAATGAAACGGGAACAGACCCTAGGCACCATACACATCGACTTCGCTCAGTTTTTTAGATCTCAGGCAGTACAAATGCTCGCGGGTCCGCTGGACCTTGGCGAGCTCGCGCATCAACTGGTTGATGGTCTGGGCAACCGGCTTGCCTGGTCGGGTCACGGCCTCGCGATACCGGGTGCGCAACTGCTGGCATATCTGCTCAAACGCCAGATCCACACACATCACCTCACGTTCGGTCACCCGCGAAGAGCTGGCCTCAAACGCCTCCCGATAGCGCCGCAGAACCTCCCGGCAACCTGAGATATACCGCACTTGCGGCGAGTGGCCGGCCGCCTCGAGCAATTGCCCGGGCTGCTCGATTGCGAGCCTGCACAGCGCATGCTGGGTAACGGTTTCGCACACCGGCTCCCACAGGATATGCGACTGCTCCCGCGGACCGGACTCCACCGGCATCAAGTAGTGCAGCGTGCCGTGATGCTGATAGGGCTCGCCTGTCAGACGGGTCATGCCCGCAACAAAAAGCGCCAGCCCGGCTGGCACATTAACGAAGGCCGGGGCCACCCCCAGGCCAAATACCGAAGCCCTGACGTCCATCCAGCTGCCCGGCATGCTGGGCACCGGATCGTTGTGATCAACCACACGGTGATGCACCAGCGACCCGGCCGCCTTGATAAAGCCCGCATCCGCAGCGCGAGGGGCGCCATAGGTGTAAAGCACGATGTCGTGATTGAAACCCTGCCTGCAACGAAGCATTTGCGCGAGCAGCAAAGCGATTGCCCCGCCCGGACCATGGCCGCTTATCAGCAGTTTTTGCCCCGCGTAAAACTTGCCCAGATAGCCCGTTACAAAACCATAAACCTGCCTGGCAGCCCGGTAAAAGCCGCGATGCACTCTGCCCTCACCTTCCTCGAAAGGTACCTGCTGCATATCGCTTGGCTGCATGGCATCAAGCATTGTGCGGGTGCTGCGCACGGTGATCAGGGTGACTTCATGGTTATGGGTAACAAAGGCCTGGGTACCCAACCCGGCATCGTCGAAAAAATGAATATCGCCCGGGTGCTCTTGGTCCAGGCCGCAGGGCACGACTTCCAGTCGCCGGGAGTACGCCACGTCTTTAACCAGCAGAACATCGCAGTGATCAGTTTTTTGAATGAAGGGACAATCGTTGAAGTCAGCCAGCAACGCCAGTTGGTACAGGTTGAGCGCGCAAAACTGCGGGGCTGTTGAAAAGGTGGGCTGCAAGGCCCTCAGAGGGCGAACCTCCAGCACCGTATGACGGCCAGCGGCCAGACCAACCCCAAACCCCATTGACCGCCCAGGCTCGATATCCGGCGGGTAATGGCTATCGACCCCTGAAGGCAAATGCCCCGCATGCTCGACCAGATGCCTGACCTCAACCTGGTAGTAGTCAATGTCGGCACCGGCGCAAGCCGGTTTGGTCCGAGTACGGGCGCCATCGTCATGCAGGCGGCGGGTTTGTTCGGCCCTGACCTGCAACTCAGTGATCTCCAGGGGCCGGTACTGCCTGTCCATTAATCGCGCATAGACCGCATCACTACGGTCATGTGGCTGCCTGAACATGACGACAACCGGCCCCGAAACATGACTGCCCGGCCTGCCGACCCCGGCAGCATCCAGATAACCGCCGCAGGTTCTCCCCTCCAGATCGACCATTTCATAGGCCAACCCTGCGTAGGGCTCGCCTGCGCCATGCTCGTCAATCAATTGAAAACTGGTCTGGCTACAGCGGTTATGGCGGGGAGGTTTGGACATCCGTGATTCCTGATAGACGCACAGGGCACACGTCTTAACGCAGTGCCCCTGGGAAAGGACAGACGCTAACGGAAAGTGTCAGGATCAGATGTAGGACAAGTCCTATAATACTCGATGAATTATCTTGAGCCGATATAGAGCTATTTCGCCCCCTTGCCCAGAAACCAAAAAGCCCCGGTGCTTTTCAGCGCCGGGGCTCGGTATGACGCTAAACGGGTTTAGCCGTTAAACACGTCATCCACGCTTTTGAGCGGGTAGTTCTTCGGGTATGGCAGGGTTGCAACACCGGTCTCGATGGCAGCTTTGGCCACTGCATCGGAGATCAGGGTGATCAGGCGCACGTCCATTGGTTTCGGGATGATGTATTCACGACCGAATTCCAGCTTGATGCCGCCGTAAGCGTCGCACACTTCTTGTGGCACTGGCAGTTTGGCCAGTTCACGCAAGGCGTTGGCCGCTGCGATTTTCATCTCTTCGTTGATGCGCTTGGCGCGAACGTCCAGAGCACCGCGGAAGATGAACGGGAAGCCCAGTACGTTGTTGACCTGGTTCGGGTAGTCCGAACGGCCAGTGGCCA
>JBILYW010000091.1:0-8528 GCA_044377555.1 Pseudomonas sp. | reverse complement strand
GCGAGGCTGCGATCCTCGGCAGCGGCTACAGGCCGAGGCTTTTTTCAGCGGCGCAGTTTAAGGGCGCTGGCCAGGCTGATCGCCAGCGGCAGGCGCGGTAACAACGTGGCCTGGTATGCATGGTAAAGGTCCGGCTTGCCGGGCCAGATGTTTTGCGAAGGCTGGTTGTCGACCCCCAGTTCGTGGTGCCAGCTGCCATGCTGGCGGTCGATCATGTGCAGGTCGATATAGTCCCAGAACTGTTGATACCAGACTTCGTACTCATGCTCTTCGGTGCGTTGCAGTAACGCCGCCGCCGCAGCAGACGCTTCGGCCAGGGTCCAGTGCAGGCGCTCGCGCACCACGGGCCGGTTGTTCCAGTCCAGGGTGTAGACGATTCCGCTGTTGCCATCGACATTCCAGCCATGCTGGCACGCGCTGCGAAACAGTTGCCGGGCGTCTTCCAGCAGCCACTCGGGTGCCGGCAGGCCTCGTTGTTTACGCGCAGCTTCAAGGTGCAGCAACAGGCGGGACCATTCAAAGGCGTGGCCCGGGGTTTTGCCAAACGGGCGAAAACCGTCTGCCGGGTTGTCCTGGTTGTAGTCGGGCAAAGGCTGCCACTGGGCATCGAAATGCTCGATGGGCAGGTAGTGCGATTGTGCGGCGTGCTGGTGAATCACTCGTTCGGCGATGCGCAGGGCGCGGTTGAGCCACAGGTCCTGGTCGAGTACATCGGCCAGGGCCAGAAAGGCTTCAGTGCCATGCATGTTGCTGTTGGCTCCGCGATAGGCCTCGCAGTCACTCCAGTCACAGGCAAAACTTTCCAGCAGGGCGCCTTCAGGCTCCGACCAGAAGTGCTCATCGAGGATTTGCACCGCATCACGCAGCAATTGATCGGCGCCACCACGCCCGGCAACGACTGCGGAACTGGCGGCGAGGGCCACGAAGGCATGCAGATAGGCTTCTTTGCGGGTATTGCCGTCTTGCCCGTGGGCGCTGGCAAACCAGCCACCGTGTTTGGCATCACGCAAGGGGCCGGCCAGTGCCGCCAGGCCGTGGTCGATCAGCGGGGTGCAGCCCGGCAAGCCCTGGATTTGGGCTAGCGCAAAGCTGTGCACCATGCGCGCCGTGGTGACGGTGTTCGCCGGCGCATCGTCCGCACGACAGCCAAAACAGTCCAGCTGGGCGAACCCGTCGGGCACGCGGGCGGCCTTGGCAAAGTCGACCAGCGCCTGGCCCTGATCCTGCAGCCACTGCTGATGGGGTACGGATGTGAGCCAGCTGTCGCTGGTGCGGGTGATATCGGTCATGGGCCACCTGTGGTGTTCTTGTAGTTATTCAACGTTCGCAGCCTAAGGGATTGCTCTTGAAGTGAATAGCTGAAAGGTTTCATCCTCCGGCCGCTCAGGCATTCAGATGGACCACCTGCGGAGTGCGGGTCATGAGTACCTGGCCGCCGCGCACCGACAGCAGCGGCTTGGCCTGCAGGCGTACGGCTTCAAAATCGCTGGTGGCCTCCAGCACCACCAGACTGGCCGGGCGACCCACGGCCAGGCCGTAGCCATCCCCCAGATTCAGGGTACGGGCGCTGTTATCGGTAACCAGGTCAAGGCAGCGCTGCAGGTCTTCAAACCCCAGCATGTGGCAGATGTGCAGCCCGGCATCCAGCACCCGCAAAATGGCGCCATTACCCAGCGGGTACCAGGGGTCCATGATGGAATCCTGGCCGAAGCAGACATTCATCCCGGCGCGATCCAGTTCGGCTACGCGGGTCACGCCCCGGCGCTTGGGAAAGCTGTCGAAGCGCCCTTGCAGGTGAATGCTTTCGGTGGGGCACGAGACAAAATTGATCCCCGACTGCTTGAGCAACCGGAACAGTTTCGAGCAATAGGCGTTGTCGTAGGAGCCCATGGCGGTGGTGTGGCTGGCGGTCACCCGGCTGCCCATGCCGCGTACCCTGGCCTGTTCGGCCAGGACCTCGAGAAAGCGTGAATGGGGGTCGTCGGTTTCATCGCAATGCACATCCACCAGGCAACCGTGCCGCTCGGCCAGGTCCATCAGGAAGTGGATCGAGCTGACGCCCTGTTCGCGGGTGTTTTCAAAATGCGGAATGCCGCCCACCACGTCTGCACCCATGGCCACGGCACGTTCCATCAGGGCCCGGCCATCGGCATAGGACTCGATGCCTTCCTGGGGGAAGGCCACGATTTGCAAATCGATCAGGTGGCGGGCTTCTTCGCGCACTTGCAGCATGGCTTGCAGGGCAACCAGCGACGGGTCGGTTACGTCGATGTGGGTGCGCACATGTTGAATGCCGTGCTCGGCCAGCATGCGCAGGGTGGCATGGGCCCGCTGTTTGGTGTCTTCAACGGTGATGGTCTGCTTGCGCTGGCTCCAGCGCTCGATGCCTTCAAACAGGGTGCCGCTCATGTTCCACTCGGGTTGCCCGGCGGTCAGGGTTGCGTCCAGGTGAATATGGGGTTCGACCAGCGGCGGGATCACCAGCCGGCCCTGGGCGTCCAGGTCCCGTGCGCCCGGGGGCAGGCTTGCGGTTTGTGGGGTGATTGCGGTGAATACCCGGTTTTCCCAGCTCAGGGTGTGCAGGCCATCCACGTGACGCAGTCGGGCATTGATCAGGTTCATGGTTGATCCTTGTGGGGAAGGCTCACGGCGTCCTGAGAAAATGTAGCTCAATGTTGCCAACCGCGGCAGGGGGGCGCTTAAATCTCCGGTACCCAGCTTTGTGACCAGTCGCTGTCCTGTTTGACCATGTCGCGCAGCAACTCGATGGCGTGTTGCAGGGCCGCGCTGTCGCGCTCGCGGGAATACACCAGATAGGTCGGGTAGCTGAATTCGGGGGCTTTGGGCACCCGCTCCAGTACGCCGCTGTCCAGGTAGCTCTGCACCACGCGTGTACGGAAGTAGCCGCTGCCACCGTTTTGCAGGATGTAATGCAAGGCCACCGGCCCCAGGTTGAAGCTGATGGCGGCCCGTGCCTTGTCGGGGAGGGCGGCGTCATGCTGACGGCGAAAGTCGTCGCCCCAGTCGACGTAGACATAGGGGTCGGACAGGTCGGGGCGGCGAATCCGGATCAGTTTTTCTTCCAGCAATTGCTCGACCTGCACGCCGGGCCAATAGGCTGGCTGATAGACCAGCGCGGCGTCCAGCAGGCCCATTTCGAGCTGGCGCAACAACCATTCGCAATCGCGTATCTGCACCCGCAGGGCATGGGTGGTGAGGTGCTGGCGCAGGGCCTTGGCCCAACTGAGGATCAGCGGGTTGCACAGGCTGACTTCGCCACCGATGTGCAACATCTGATGCAACCCTTCGGGGCGTGGCAGATCGCGGCGGGCGGCCTCCCAGGTTTGCAGCAGTTGATTGGCGTACACCACAAAAGCTTCGCCCTCGGGTGTCAGCCGTGCCCCGGCGCGGTTGCGGATAAACAGGGTCACACCCAGCAGGCTTTCGAGTTTTTGCAGCCGCGCGGTGACGGCCGTCTGGGTGATGTGCAGTTTTTCGGCGGCGCCAGCAAGGCTGGCGTAGCGAACGATTTCAAGGAAGGTGCGGGCCAGGTCGAGGTCCATAAACGCGCCAGTGTGCAGGGGGCGGTCAGTGTAAGGGCTTGCGCAGGGTCTGCCCAGAACCTGCGCGAGCCCTGGGGCCTAGAAGGTGTACTTGGTGGTGAGCATCAAACTGCGGGGCTCGCCGTAGTAAGTGGTGTTGAAGTTGCCCAGGCCCGACAGGTATTTTTTGTCGAATACGTTGTTGGCGTTGAGGTTGAACGTCAGGTGTTCGTTGTATTCGTAGCGGGTCATCAGGTTGACCAGCGCGTAGCTCTGTTGCTCGATGATGTCGTAGTCGCCTTTGGCATCGTTGTAGATCTTGCCGTAGAACGGGCTTTGCCAGTTCACGCCACCACCCACGGTCACTTTGTTCATCACACCCGGCAGGCGATAGGTGGTGAACACCCGAGCCACGTTTTCCGGTTTGGTGGTTTCAAGCGGGTAGCCATACACGCGCTCGCCATCGTCGGACCTTGTTTTGGCGTAGGTATAACCGGCCATCAGGTTCCAGTCCGGCATCAGCTCACCGGCCAGTTCCAGTTCGATACCGTTGGTGGTTGCCCCGTCGAGGGACTCGTAGATGCCCAGGTTGGTGTTTGGGTTGGTGCCTGTTTGTATAGGCACATTTTTTTGCTCAGTCCGGAACACGGCCGCACTGGCGTTCAAGCGGCCATCGAAGTACTCACCTTTCAGGCCGATTTCGTAGCTGTTGCCTTCGGTAGGCGGCAGGGTGGTCCCGGAACTGCTCTGCTCGATGACGGGTTTGTAGATCGATGTATAGCTGCCGTAGACCGAGTAGGTGTCGTTGATGTCATACACCACCCCGGCGTAGGGCGTGACTTTGCCGTGTTGTTTGGAAGTCGTTTTGTTGTCCTGGAAAGTGCTGGTCTGTTGGTAGTACGTGTAGGTGCTGTTGTACTGGAAGTCGCTCAGGCGGCTGCCGAGGATGATCGACCAGTCGTCTGCCGGCTTGAAACGCGCGGCGATGTACGCGCTGTTCTGGTTCTGGTTGGTTTCGTACTTGCCGTTTTTCGGGAAGTCAGGCTGCGGGTATTTGCCGTTCCAGTCAAAGATGCTGCTGTTCAGCTCGCGGTACTCGCTGCCGTCAAAGGTCGCGCCGGTTTGCCGGGACGACTGTGAAGTTGCGCCCACCACCAGCTCATGTTCGCGGCCGAACAGGGTAAACGGTCCGGTCGCGTTGAGGTCGAAGGTGTTTTGTACGCGATGGCCTTCCCACTTGCCCCAGTAGAAAAACATGCCGTCACCGGTGACCGGGTCCGGCCTGCCGCCGCTGGCCGAGCCGAGCAGGGTGTCGTGGTCGTTGGTTTGCTGGGTCAGGGTGCCTTTGACTTTCCAGTCGTTGGCAAAACGGTGTTCCAGGGCGGCGAACGTCGTCTGCGCCTGGACATCGCGACGGCTCCAGTCAGTGGCCGGGTTGAACGAGCGGCTGAAGTCGGTCTTGGTGTAGTTGGAGAAGTAGTACGGGTTACCGGTCCAGTTCGCGCCGCGCGGCTTGATGTTCTGGTAGTCCATGCCGAAGGTGAACAGGGTGTCCGGTGTCAGGTCTGCCTCGATGATGCCGTAGAACACATCATTCTTTTTCGAAGCGTGATCGCGGTACGAATCGGCATCCTGATACACGCCTACAAAGCGGCCGCGCACGCTGCCATCGTCATTCAGGGGGCCGGAAATATCGCCTTCGGTGCGGTAGTTGTCCCACGAGCCTGCGCTGGCAGTGACCGAAGCCTTGAATTCGCGGGTCGGCTTTTTACGGATCAGGTTGACCGTGGCCGAAGGTTCGCCCGAACCGGACAGCAGGCCCGTGGCGCCCTTGACGATATCTACGCGGTCATACAGGGCCATGTCGACCTTGGTTGCGCCCTCGTCGAAAACCCCGTCATACAAGGTATTGACGCCGTCGTACTGAAAGTTGGTGATGGCATAGCCACGGGCCGAGTATTCCATGCGCTCGCTGTCGTAGGCCTGGGTGGAAACGCCCGGTGCGTTGCGCAGCACATCACCGATGCTTTGGGCCGCCTGGTCGTCCATTTGCTGACGGGTGATCACGGTCACGGTTTGCGGGGTTTCGCGGATCGACAGTGGCAGTTTGGTCGAGCTGTTGCTGGCGCCAGTGGTGTAGGAATGTGTGTCTTCGGTGGTCAGCGAAGTGCCCATCCCTTGGCCGGAGATATTGGTCGCTCCCAGCTCCAGACCCTTGCCTTGGGGGGCGCTCAAAATCACCGTATCGCCATTGAGCTGATACGAAATGCCGCTGCCTTGCAGCAGTGACTCCAGCGCCTGGACCGGCTCCAGGGACCCGGACACGGAACGCGACTTGATGCCTTGAACCTGATCCGGGCTATACAGGATCTGCAGGTTGGCTTGCTTGCCCAGTTCATTCAATGCACTGGCCAGCGATTGGGCCGGAATATTCAAGGCCACAGCAGCCGCCTGGGCCATGGTTGAACCCAGCAGGACCGAGGTCACAAAGGCGCTGGTCAACAGGGCGCGGCGAACAGTATGACGCTGGGTGGCGATCGAAAGAGGGGTCCGGTTCAAGTTGGGTCGTTGCATTGCGTGCCTAGGCTCCGAGAAGGGAATTTCTTGTTTGTTAATAGGAATAGTTATTAGACGCAGCGCGATTGAGAAACCAGAAACAAGTTTCTGAATGAGTTGGTTTTATTTTTCTGACGTGTGCCTAACCCCTTGTGGGAGCGAGCCTGCTCGCGATGCAGACGGCTCGCTTTCCCTGAAATACCGCGCTGATGCAATCGCGAGCAGGCTCGCTCCCACAGGAGTGGGATTGTTGTTCTGCTGGTGGGACGATTAGTGTCAAAAATGCTATCTAGTCTTATGGGTGGATCGAATCTAAGCTTGTCACCATGATTTACAGGAGGTGCAACATGAAAAAGATTCTTGGTGTTTACACAGCTCCCCGTCCCCATTGGGTAGGCGATGGCTTTCCGGTTCGCACGTTGTTTTCCTACGACAGCATGGGCAAACACATCAGCCCGTTCCTGTTGCTCGATTACGCCGGGCCAGCCGAGTTCTCGCCTACGACACAGCGTCGGGGCGTGGGTCAGCACCCGCATCGCGGTTTTGAAACAGTGACCATCGTCTACAAGGGCGAAGTCGAGCACCGCGATTCCACCGGCAACGGCGGGGTGATCGGGCCTGGTGATGTGCAGTGGATGACCGCTGCGTCGGGGATCCTGCACGAGGAATTCCACTCCGAAGCGTTTGCCCGCAGTGGCGGCCCGCTGGAGATGGTTCAGTTGTGGGTCAACCTGCCGGCCAAGGACAAAATGTCCGCGCCGGGTTATCAGGGGATTGTGGATCAGGAGATTCCTGATCTGGCGCTAAAGGACGATGCCGGACGTTTGCGTCTGATTGCCGGTGAGTTCGAAGGCAAACGCGGCCCGGCCCATACCTTTACGCCGATTGATGTGTGGGACATCCGCTTGAATGCGGGCAAGTCGACTACGCTCGACCTGCACCCGGGCCGCAACACTGCGCTGGTGGTGCTGCATGGTGCAGTCGAGGTCAACGGGCAGGAAATGGTGCGAGAAGGGCAGTTGGCGCTGTTCGAACGTGACGGTTCCCAGATCCGGCTTGAGGCCAATAACGATGCAGTGCTGCTGATCCTCAGTGGCGAGCCTATCGACGAACCGATCGTGGGGCATGGCCCGTTTGTGATGAACACGGACGCTGAAATCCAGCAGGCATTTGTGGATTTCCAGTCGGGCAAATTTGGCCGGATGCCCGCGTAATAACGTCACTGATACCGCAAAAAACCGCAGTTCCAGGCCATGCAGGGTCATGGCCTGGCTTTTATCTTCTTCCAGAGAGGTAAACCCCGTGACAACTTCTTACAAGCGTTTGGACAAGGACAATGCCGCCGTTTTGCTGGTGGATCACCAGGCTGGATTGCTGTCGCTGGTGCGGGATATTGAGCCGGACAAGTTCAAGAACAACGTGTTGGCGCTGGCTGATCTGGCCAAGTACTTCAAGTTGCCGACCATTTTGACTACCAGTTTCGAGACCGGCCCCAATGGCCCGCTGGTGCCCGAGCTCAAGGCCCTGTTCCCGGAGGCGCCTTATATCGCACGCCCGGGGCAGATCAACGCATGGGACAACGAAGATTTTGTAAAGGCGGTCAAGGCGACTGGCAAGAAGCAGTTGATTATTGCCGGGGTCGTGACCGAGGTGTGTGTAGCCTTCCCGGCGCTGTCTGCACTGGCTGAAGGCTATGAGGTGTTCGTGGTGACGGATGCGTCCGGAACGTTCAATGAAATCACCCGCCATTCAGCATGGGATCGCATGTCGTCTTCGGGAGCTCAGTTGATGACCTGGTTCGGCCTGGCCTGTGAGCTGCACCGCGACTGGCGCAATGACATTGAAGGTCTGGGTGCGCTGTTCTCCAACCATATCCCGGATTACCGCAACCTGATCACCAGCTACTCCACCTTGACGGCTGGCAAGTAAGGGGCCCATGGCCGCTGCCAGCGCAGCGGCCATGGGTTAAACGCCCTTCGGCCCTTGCCGCAACCTGCGGCTACAGAGGTTGTGGCTTTCAAACCCGTTCGAAAATCACCGCAATGCCCTGGCCGCCGCCAATGCACATGGTCGCCAGGGCATAGCGGCCCTTTATCCGGTGCAGTTCGTGGATGGCCTTGGTGGCGATGATCGCGCCAGTGGCGCCTACCGGGTGGCCCAGGGCTATCCCGGAGCCATTGGGGTTGACCTTGGCCGGGTCCATGTCCAGTTCCTGCATCACGGCGCAGGCCTGGGCGGCGAAGGCGATATTGGCTTCGATCACATCCATGTCCCCGATCTTCAGTCCCGCGCGTTTGAGCGCCAGCCTGGTCGCCGGAATCGGTCCCAGGCCCATCAGCTCGGGTTCAACCCCGGCATGGGCGTAGGCCACCAGACGGGCCATCGGCGCCAGATTGCCCGCCTGTACCGCAGCGCCACTGGCCAATACCA
>JBILYW010000090.1:0-8537 GCA_044377555.1 Pseudomonas sp. | reverse complement strand
GTAATACCCGGTCGTGATAACCCTTTTGCCATAGACGGGTTCTGGATTGGGCAGCCTCGTTGACGGCCACACTGCTGCGCGACTTGATGCGGCACATCAGCTCACCCAGGGTTTTGCTGTGCAATTCGACCAGCCAATGACAATGATCAGGCATGACTACCCAGGCGATGGAGTTGACGATGCCCTCGTCATGGGCGTGCCGGAGTTGGTTGACCACGAGGCGTCCCAGATGAAAATCGCGAAAAATCGGGCGTCTTTGCTCAGTAACTGTGGTGAGCAGGTAGATGCGGCCGGATTCGGAGTGGCGGCCCTTTAATAGTTGATTACCGTTATGGATGCGCGGCATTCCTTTGCCCTCGTTGTTATGGATGTCTGTTCAAAACTAGGCGTCAAACTTTGATGTGGCTGATGTGTTTATTCGCAAGATATTGCAGGAAGGTCCTTCGGCCTTTATCGCTGCCGAAGGTTACGATCGGTCGCGAAGCGGCCGCAAATCCTGAGTCCCGACTTTGCCTGACACAACGCGGTGTGGGGTTTGTTATGCGCCAGTCAATCATCGCTACTACGGTGTGCGCGTCACGGTGGGCGGTATACAATGCGCGCCACCGTGTTTAGCCCACTAAAAGGTGCGTCATGCAGCCCTTCGCTATTGCCCCATCGATTCTATCCGCCGATTTCGCCCGCCTTGGCGAAGAAGTGGACAACGTACTCGCCGCGGGTGCTGACATCGTTCACTTCGATGTCATGGACAATCATTACGTACCCAACCTGACCATCGGCCCGATGGTCTGCGCTGCCTTGCGCAAGTACGGCATCACCGCTCCCATCGATGCGCATCTGATGGTCAGCCCGGTTGACCGGATCATCGGCGACTTCATCGAAGCCGGCGCGACCTACATCACGTTCCACCCCGAAGCGACCCAGCACATCGACCGCTCCCTGCAACTGATCCGTGAAGGCGGTTGCAAGGCAGGTCTGGTGTTCAACCCGGCGACCCCGCTGGATGTGCTCAAGTACGTGATGGACAAGGTCGACATGATCTTGCTGATGAGCGTCAACCCGGGTTTTGGCGGGCAAAAATTCATCCCGGGCACGCTGGACAAGCTGCGTGAAGCCCGTGCGCTGATCGATGCTTCCGGTCGCGAGATTCGCCTCGAAATCGACGGCGGCGTAAACGTCGGCAACATCCGTGAAATCGCGGAAGCCGGAGCCGACACCTTTGTCGCCGGTTCCGCGATTTTCAACACGCCGAACTATGAAGAAGTCATCCAGAAAATGCGTGCCGAGCTTGCGTTGGCCCGTCCATGAGCCGTTTTGAGCAGCTACTCCAGGGGCAGCTGCCAAAACTGGTGATGTTCGATCTGGATGGCACCCTGATTGACTCAGTACCGGATCTGGCAGTCGCCGTGGAAACCATGCTGCTCAAGTTGGGTCGTCCCCCCGCCGGAATTGAAAACGTGCGGCTGTGGATCGGCAACGGCGCACCCATGCTGGTGCGTCGTGCCCTGGCCGGTAACATGGATGGCAGCGGTGTCGACGATGCCGAAGCCGGGCAGGCGCTGGAGATTTTCATGGAGGCATACGACGGCGGCCATGAACACACCAAGGTCTACCCGGGCGTGCGTGAAAGCCTCAAGTGGCTGCAAAAGCAGGGCGTTGAAATGGCCCTGATCACCAACAAGCCGGAGCGCTTCGTGGCGCCTTTGCTGGATGAGTTGAAGCTGGGGCGGTTTTTTCGCTGGATTGTCGGTGGCGACACCATGCCACAGAAAAAGCCAGACCCGGCGGCACTGTTGTTTGTGATGAAAATGGCCGGTGTAACGCCCGCCCAGTCGATGTTTGTCGGCGATTCGCGCAATGACGTGCTGGCCGCCAAAGCCGCCGGTGTGCGCTGCGTAGCCCTGAGCTATGGCTACAACCACGGTCGGCCGATTGAAGAGGAATCACCGGATATGGTGATTGGCAACCTGCAAGAACTGATAGCCGGTTGCTTAGATTCTGCGCCTGAGATAACGTTGGGCAATTCTGTTTCCCCCTCTCGAAGAGACTCTATCGTGGTGGTCACTCGCAAACTCTGGATGAAAGTTATCAAGGCCCTGGCCCGTTGGCGTTGGCGCGCCTGACTTGAATCTGGCCGCATAGCCGGCACGTTTGCATACCTGACCGTTTTACCCTCAGACCACGAGGCACCTCATGACCCGCGAAGAATTCCTGCGTTTGGCCGCTGCCGGCTACAACCGTATCCCCCTTGCACGTGAAACCCTTGCCGACTTCGACACGCCGCTGTCGATCTACCTGAAACTGGCTGATCAGCCCAACTCCTATTTGCTGGAGTCGGTGCAGGGCGGTGAAAAGTGGGGGCGTTATTCGATCATTGGTTTGCCATGCCGCACGGTTTTGCGTGTGCATGATCACCAGATCAGCGTGACCCATGATGGTGTCGAGATCGAGTCCTGCGAAGCTGAAGATCCACTGACCTTCGTTGAAGAATTCAAGGCGCGTTATAACGTGCCGACCATTGCCGGTTTGCCGCGTTTCAACGGTGGCCTGGTGGGCTATTTTGGTTATGACTGCGTGCGCTATGTGGAAAAGCGTCTGGGCAAGTGCCCTAACCCTGATCCGCTGGGCGTGCCGGACATTTTGCTGATGGTTTCGGACGCTGTCGTGGTGTTCGATAACCTGGCCGGTAAGATGCACGCCATCGTGCTGGTTGACCCGTCTCAACCTGACGCCTACGAAGAAGGTCAGGCCCGGCTGGAGACACTGCTCGAGCAGCTGCGTCAGCCGATCACCCCGCGTCGCGGTCTGGACTTCACTGCACAGCAAGCGGCCGATCCGGTGTTCCGCTCCAGCTTCACCCAGAACGACTACGAAAAAGCCGTCGACACGATCAAGGACTACATCCTTGCAGGCGATTGCATGCAGGTGGTGCCGTCGCAGCGCATGTCCATCGACTTCAAGGCCGCACCGATCGATTTGTATCGTGCGCTTCGTTGTTTCAACCCGACGCCTTATATGTACTTCTTCAACTTTGGTGACTTCCACGTAGTGGGTAGCTCGCCGGAAGTACTGGTGCGGGTCGAAGACAACCTGATCACCGTGCGCCCGATTGCGGGCACTCGCCCCCGTGGCGCAACCGAAGAGGCCGATCTGGCCCTCGAAGAAGACCTGCTCAGTGATGACAAGGAAATCGCCGAACACTTGATGCTGATCGACCTGGGACGTAACGACACGGGCCGTGTCTCTGAAATCGGCTCGGTCAAACTTACCGAGAAGATGGTGATCGAGCGTTACTCCAACGTGATGCACATTGTGTCCAACGTGACTGGCCAACTGAAAAGCGGGTTGACGGCCATGGATGCACTGCGGGCGATTCTGCCGGCGGGTACGTTGTCCGGTGCACCGAAAATCCGTGCCATGGAAATCATCGACGAGCTGGAACCGGTCAAGCGTGGTGTGTATGGCGGCGCGGTCGGTTACTTCGCCTGGAACGGCAATATGGATACCGCCATTGCTATCCGCACTGCGGTGATCAAGAACGGCGAATTGCATGTGCAGGCTGGCGGCGGCATTGTCGCTGACTCGGTTCCCGCCCTGGAATGGGAAGAGACGCTGAACAAGCGTCGCGCAATGTTCCGTGCCGTGGCCCTGGCCGAGCAAACCCCTCGGGATTGAATCTGGTGGCATACATTGTGGGAGCGAGCCTGCTCGCGAACGGCCTTCGCGAGCAGGCTCGCTCCTACAAGCACTGCGGTGTTTTTAGAAGTTCAGGCTGAGCCCGATATTGGCTCCCTGTTGAATTACGCCATCACTCTTCCTCACGTTATAAGCCGCCTGCAGCGTAAGGTCGGCGGTCAGCATGTGGCTGGCCCCCAGACTGATGCGGTCGAGGTTGCTTTGTGGTGTATAGCCTTCGAGCTTGAAGCTGTTGTTGGGCAGGCTGTTAAGCGCGATGCTCAGGCGCTGGGTGGCATCCTGGAACTCATGCTCATGGGCCGCTTCTGCAAACAGCCGGGTCTGCGGGGTGAACTGGTAGCTGGCGAGCAAGCCCGCGCCAAGGCGATTTGAAACGAGTGTCTGCACTTCATAATTCAATGCGGTCGAGCGCCGCCCTTTCTCTTCATAGCGATTAACCTCTACTCGTGAATAGTCGGCGCTGATAAAGGGCGACAGGTGCCACGTGGCTGAGGCCTGTGCGATGTCATAACCCAGGCGCGTGCTCAATGCCCGCAGGTGGCCGTCGGTTTGCCCTTTTTCCACCCTTTCGCTGGCGCCAAGGGCGAACTTTCGGTTGAGGTCGTCGTAATCCAGTCTGCCCAAGGTCAGCGCGGCATCAGCCCACCAGTGATTGTGTTGGTATTGCGCAAACGCGCTGCCCAGATAGCTATTGAGTTTGTAGTCCGATTCGTTGGCACCCGTTTCCAGACGTTGCCGATAGAACCCGGCCGCAACGCCCAGCCGCCAGCGTTCATCCAGTCGAAAGCTGGTGCCGATATTGACGTTGTAGCCTCTGCCATCAGCGCTTACAGAGGTGTTCTGCTCGTCAATATTCAAGCGTTGCCCACCCCCTGCGACGAACGCTCGCCATTGCCCTGCGGCTTGCCATTGACGGTTGTCGCTGCCCCACTGATTGCGCAGTTGGTCTTGATGAGCGTTCAGCGTGCCTTGGGCCATCACCGGTAACAGCGTCACCTCCCACGGGGCGGCCAGCAATGAGTGGGCATAGTCGGCGATTAACCGTTGCCCCGTTTCGGTGGGGTGGACCGAGTCGTTGAACAACAGCCTGGAGGGATCGGGCGTCGGGCTATTGATGCCGTACTGCGGGTTTTCCGTGCATTCGTCACCGCTGAAGCAGGTGCCGACAAGATCGTGCCCGGTGGCCAGGCCATAACGAGCGGGATTGGCGACAGCTTCACGAAACAAGAGCGGGATGTTGAGGGGAATTACCTCGGCGTCTATCTGGCTGAGTTGATGGGCCAGTTCGGTGTTGAACACGGCACTGAGGTAGCTGCTGCCAGCCTGGGCAGGTGTGCCGTAAATGGCCGGGGTCAGGCCCAGGTCGGGCAACATCCAGACCATGATGTAGCGCGCCCCGGCCTGTTGCAGGGCGAAGGCACTGTCTGCCAGATTCTGTGCAGCTTTAGCTGCCTCGGCGGGACTTCTTACTCTCTCATCAAGGAAGTCGTTACCGCCGCCCGAGATGAAGTACAACGCCTTGGGGTCTGCCTTGAAACCGTTTTCCACAAGATAGCCGCGTCGGCTGCGCAATACTGAACCTGCCCCGAACCAGCCTTTGGGTACGCTTACTTTTGACACTTTGGTAACGGATTTGAATATCTGGTCGGTCCGGTAGCCGCCCACTGCCCAGTTGTTGCCATCGGTGTCGCTGGTCATCGACGTGGACGGCGCAAGATCGCGGGGCGCGATGCCCAGCTTTGCTCCCAACAGCATCGGTGCAACAGGTGCATAGGCTTCACCCTTGAACTCCTTGTATGTAGGCCCGGTACGGTTGGTGAAGCGTGTGCTGTCGCCGACGGCGCCACTCAAGTCGATGTACTGCCCCGAGTCACTCAAACTGTCGCCGAATACGATCATCGTGGAGTAGGGAGCTGGGGCCGCTATGGCGCGTTCGCTAACGAAGGACAAAATGCATCCCGCCAGGGGGATGAGTAGTGAAAGTCTGCGCATGGGAGGGCCTTTTTTATTGTTGGGAGCGCGGACATTATCAAAACAATTCGTATTAAATGTTTCGTGATAAATAAAGACACAAAGTATTGTCAGTATGTTTTACCCCGTATTTGCTGCCCCGTGTTGCGCCTTCTGCGAGGCTACGTTACTGTGCCGGGACGTAGAAATGAGACCCTTCCTGTGTTGATCATCAGCAAACTCTTTATGCGAGTTGTTAAGGCCCACGGCCGTTGGCGTTGGCGCGCCTAATATTTCTCTGCCGGCCACGCCGGACCTGCCCCCTGCGTTTTCTTGAATGGCTTCCCCTCGGTTGGTGTGCTCAAACCAGCAACTGAAACTGCGGGTATAGAGTTCTGAAAACAGTTTTGAATGTCAGTGAATTCAGAGGTTTAGCAACATGCTGCTGATGATCGATAATTACGACTCTTTTACTTACAACGTTGTGCAATACCTCGGCGAGCTGGGTGCCGAAGTCAAGGTCGTGCGCAATGACGAACTGACCGTGGCCGAGATCGAAGCGCTCAAGCCAGAGCGCATTGTGGTCTCCCCCGGCCCATGCACGCCGAACGAGGCGGGCATCTCCCTCGAAGTCATCAAACACTTTGCCGGCAAGCTGCCGATCCTGGGCGTGTGCCTGGGCCATCAATCCATCGGCCAGGCTTTCGGCGGTGATGTGGTCCGCGCCCGGCAAGTGATGCACGGCAAGACCAGCCCGGTTTATCACCTCGATACAGGGGTATTTCAGGGCCTGAACAATCCGCTGACCGTGACCCGCTACCACTCGCTGGTGGTCAAGCGTGAAACCCTGCCGGACTGTCTGGAACTGACCGCCTGGACTCAGCTTGAAGATGGTTCGGTGGACGAGATCATGGGCCTGCGCCACAAGACGCTAAACATCGAAGGGGTGCAGTTTCACCCTGAATCGATCCTGACCGAACAAGGTCATGAATTGTTTGCCAACTTTCTTAAACAAACCGGCGGCACGCGCTAAGGACTTCAAATGGATATCAAGACAGCCCTGAACCGTATCGTCGGCCACCTCGACCTGACCACCGATGAAATGCGCGATGTCATGCGCGACATCATGACCGGTCAATGCACCGAGGCGCAGATTGGCGCGTTCATGATGGGCATGCGCATGAAGAGCGAAAGCATCGACGAGATCGTGGGTGCCGTCACTGTCATGCGCGAGCTGGCTGACAAGGTTGAACTCAAGACCCTCGATGGGGTGGTCGACATTGTTGGTACCGGTGGCGATGGCGCGAATATTTTCAACGTGTCGACGGCTTCGGCCCTGGTGATTGCTGCCGCCGGCTGCACCGTGGCCAAGCATGGCAACCGTGCCGTCTCGGGCAAAAGCGGCAGTGCCGACTTGCTGGAAGCGGCCGGCGTATATCTGAACCTGACGCCGGTTCAAGTCGCCCGCTGCATCGACAGCGTGGGCATCGGTTTTATGTTTGCCCAGTGCCATCACGGCGCAATGAAACACGCGGCTATCCCGCGTCGGGACCTTGGCCTGAGAACCTTGTTCAACATGCTTGGCCCGCTTACGAATCCGGCTGGTGTGTTGCATCAAGTGGTCGGCGTGTTCAACCAGGCACTGTGCCGGCCATTGGCTGAAGTGTTGCAGCGTCTGGGCAGCAAGCACGTACTGGTGGTGCATTCGCAAGACGGGCTGGATGAGTTCAGCCTGGCCGCGCCTACCTATGTTGCAGAGCTGAAGAACGGTGAGATCTCCGAGTATTGGGTTCAGCCTGAAGACCTGGGGATCAAGAGCCAAAGCCTGTTTGGCCTGGTGGTCGATAGCCCGGAACAGTCGCTGGAACTTATCCGCGATGCACTGGGGCGTCGTAAAACTGAAGCGGGACAGAAAGCCGCTGAAATGATTGTGCTCAATGCGGGTGCTGCACTGTACGCCGCAGACCTTGCCTACACACTCAAAGAAGGTGTGGAATTGGCCCACGACGCGCTGCACACCGGGTTGGCCCGGGAAAAGCTCGAAGAGCTGGGCGCATTTACCGCGATTTTCAAGCAGGAGAATGAAGCATGAGTGTGCCAACCGTTCTGGAAAATATTCTGGCACGCAAGGTTCAAGAGGTTGCCGAGCGAAGCGCGCGCGTGAGCCTGGCTGAACTTGAACGTATGGCGGCTCAGGCCGATCCTGTCCGCGGCTTTGCCAGCGCCTTGCTGGCGCAGGCCAAGAAAAAACAGCCTGCGGTAATTGCGGAAATCAAAAAGGCTTCGCCGAGCAAAGGTGTGATTCGCGAGCACTTCGTCCCTGCCGAAATAGCCAAAAGCTACCAGTCGGGCGGTGCTACGTGCTTGTCCGTGCTGACCGATATCGATTACTTCCAGGGCGCCGACGCGTACCTGCAACAGGCCCGTGCGGCCTGTACCTTGCCGGTGATCCGCAAGGACTTCATGATCGATCCGTATCAAATCGTTGAAGCCCGGGCGTTGGGTGCCGACTGCGTGCTGCTGATCGTATCCGCTCTGGACGACGTTAAAATGGCCGAGCTGGCTGCCGTTGCCAAAAGCGTCGGGCTGGATGTGCTGGTAGAGGTGCATGATGGCGATGAGCTTGAGCGCGCACTGAAAACCCTCGACACGCCGCTGGTGGGCATTAACAACCGCAACCTGCATACCTTTGAAGTCAGCCTGGAAACCACACTGGATTTGTTGCCACGTGTGCCGCGTGACCGTCTGGTGATCACCGAGAGCGGAATTCTTAACCGTGCCGATGTCGAACTGATGGAAATCAGCGAGGTCTATTCGTTCCTGGTTGGCGAGGCCTTCATGCGTGCCGAGAACCCGGGTAATGAACTGCAGCGCTTGTTCTTCCCGGAGCG